>PKWQ01000235.1 GCA_003133265.1 Acetobacteraceae bacterium | reverse complement strand
GATCGGCATCCTGACCGATCTGAGCGCCACCAACTCCGCCGGCACCGGCAAGGGCACCGTCACCGGGGTAAAACTGGCGATCGAGGACTTCCTGGCGACATCGCCCGGCATCAAGGTCGACCTGATGGTCGCCGATTTCCAGGCCAAGGCGGACATCGCGCTGTCGATGGGCCGCGACTGGCTCGACAACGAGGGGGTCGATGTCCTGGTGAACATCCAGAACTCCGCCGCCGCGCTGGCGGTGGCGGATCTGGTGCGCGACAAGGACAAGGTGGCGCTGTTCACCGGCCCGGCATCCTCCGACCTGACCGGCAAGGCGTGTTCGCCCAACCACATCCACTGGGTCTACGATACCTGGGCACTTGGCCACACCACCGGGACCGCATTGGTGGCGGACGGCGGGGACAGCTGGTACTTCATCGCCGCGGATTATGCGTTCGGCCGGGCGCTGGCGGGCGACACCGCCAGCTTCGTCACCGCCGCCGGCGGCAAGGTGCTGGGCACCGTCTACACGCCGTTCCCGGAAACCACCGATTTCTCCGCGTTCCTGCTGCAGGCCAAGTCGAGCGGGGCGAAAGTGATCGGGCTGGCGAATTCCGGCGACAACACGGTGAACTGCATCAAGCAGGCCGGCGAGTTCGGCATCACCAAGGCCGGCGTGCGGCTGGCATCGCTGCTGCTCACCATCCCCGACGTGCATGCCACCGGCCTCGCCGCCGCGCAGGGGCTGGTGCTGACCGAGGGATTCTACTGGGACATGAACGACGCGACGCGCGCCTGGTCCAAGCGGTTCGGCGCCCAGATGAACGGTGCGATGCCGAACATGATCCAGGCCGGCGACTACTCGGCGGTGACGCATTATCTCAAGGCGGTTCGCCAATTGGGCCTGGCGAAGGCGCGCGAGAGCGGACGCGGGGTGATCGCGGCGATGAAGGCGACGCCGACGGACGATGCGCCGTACGGCAAGGGCACGATCCGCGCCGACGGGCGCAAGATCCATCCGATGTATCTGTTCCAGGTGAAATCACCCGGCGAGAGCAAATATCCCTGGGACTACTACAAGGTGTTGCAGACGGTAGCGGCGGATCAGGCGTTCCGCCCGCTGGCCGACGGACACTGCAAGATGGTGGCCGGCTGATGGTGACACAGGACTCGTTGCTCCTGAACCTGCCGGCGCTGGTCAACGACGACCGCGCGCTGGCGCGCTGGGGCCGATATCTGGATGCGGACGTGCTGGTGGAGATCGGCGCGGACAGCTGGATGCTGCATATCCACCAGGGCAAGATACTGGAGGCGCGCCGGGGGCCGTTCCGCATGCCGTCCTTCACCTTCGCCATCCGCATCGACGCCGATGCCTTCACCGAATTCCTGCGACCCGATCCGGTGCCGGGACGCAACGACCTGATGGCGCTGGTGCGCCACCGGCTGCTGCGGCTGGAAGGGGATTTGCATCCGTTCTTCTCGCACCTGATTTGGTTCAAGTTCGTCTTCGCCAAGCTGCGGGAGGCTCCGATAACATGATCGAGAATATCGTCGGACGCTATCTGCACATCGAGCTGAATGGCCACAGACAGCGCGTCTATTTCGAGGAAGCCGGGCAGGGCATTCCCCTGCTCTGCCTGCACACCGCCGGATCGGACGGGCGGCAATTCCGCGCCATCCTGAACGATCCCGACATCACCGCGCATTTCCGCTGCGTGACGTTCGACATGCCCTGGCACGGCAAATCCTCGCCGCCGGCCGGTTGGCAGAACAGCGAATACAAGCTGACCACCGATGCCTATACCGGCATGGTGATGGCGATCGCGGCGGCGCTGGGGCTGGACCGGCCGGTGGTGATGGGCTGTTCGATCGGCGGGCGCATCGTGCTGGATCTGGCGGCCGAGCATGGCGCGAAGCTGCGCGGCGTGATCGGGCTGCAATCCTCGGCCTACACGGATTCATATTACGATCTGGAATGGCTGCACCGGCCGGACGTGAACGGCGAGGTGTGCGGCGGCATCGTTTCCGGCCTGATGGCGCCACAGAGCCCGGAACACGAACGCTGGGAGACGCTGTGGCATTACATGCAGAGCGGGCCTGGGGTGTTTCGCGGCGACCTGAATTTCTACGCGGTGGACGGCGATATGCGCGGCAAGCTGGCGAAGATCGATACCAGCGTCTGCCCGGTATGGATGCTGACCGGGAACTACGACTATTCCGCCACACTCGAAGCCAGCCGCGCGACGGCGGCGGCAATCGCGGGGGCGGAACTGACGATCATGGAACAGCTCGGGCATTTCCCGATGAGCGAGAACCCCGAACGGTTCAAGCGTTTCCTGCGGCCGGTGCTGGAGAAGGTGCGGGCACGGGGCTGAAGCCCGCCGCTACATGTGCGAGAACATCTTCTGCCCAGCCACCGGCAACGTCGTGGTCAGGATCGAGCAGCTCGCGGATTCCACGATGTGCAGCGTTTTGTTCTCCGGCCCGCCATAGGCGACGTTCGTTACCATCTTGCCGCGCGGCGACTTGATGTAATAGAGCGGCGCGGCATCGCGGTCGTAGATCCAGGCGGCGCCGTGATAGGCATGCGCGATCACCAGATTGCCCGCCGCGTCCATCGCCATGCCGTCCGGCCCCTGCGCGTGCATCTGCACGAACAGCGCGCCGCGCCGCTCGGGGTCGACCATGTCCACCCACCAGACGCAGTTGCCGCGCGTGACGGCGACGAACAGCTCGGTCTCGGCGGGGTTGAACACCAGCCCGTTCGGGCTCGGCACCGTGTCGATGACCGTCTCCAGCCGTCCGTCGGCGCGCAGGCAATAGACGCAGCCGGTGGGGTCTTGCAGGCCGGTGCGGCCCTGGTCGGTGAAGTAGATATCGCCGCTGGAATGGAACACCAGATCGTTCACGCCTCGGAATTTCTTGTCCCGGCGCGGGCCGGCGACGACGGATTCCACGGTGCCGCGTTTGGGGTCCAGCAGCGCGATGCCGTATTTGCGGCAGGCGAGAAAGATGCGCCCGTCCTTGTGGATCTTCAGGCCGTTGGGCTGGCCGTCATATTCGATCAGCATCTCCCATTTGCCGGCCGGCGAGATGCGGTAGACCCGGTTGGCGAAGATGTCGACGACCAGCAGGTTGCCGTCGCGGTCGAACGACGGACCTTCGAGGAAGTTGTGCCGCGTGGCGGTCGGCGCGATGCGAAGCTCGGCGGGCAACTCGGTCCAGACATCGGGCGTGATCTGCTTGGGTGGCGGTCCGAGATACATGGTCATTTCCCCCTGTGCGCGGCCATTCGGCCGATGATCGCGGAAAACTAACAGGAGCCGGGCGCGCGGCCTACCGGGCTTCGCTTCAGTCCAGCAGCACACCGTGCTGGCGCAGGAAACCCAGCAGGGACAACATCGGCAGTCCGATGATCGCGGAATGCTCACCATCGATGCGATCGAACAGCTGCATGCCTGGACCTTCCAGACGATAGCCGCCGACGGTCGTCGTCACCGTCTCGTCCTCCTCCGCCAGATAGGCCTCGAGGAATGCGTCGGAGAATGCCCGCATGGTCAGCCGGGGCCGGGCGACGTAGTGCCAGATGCGGGCCTCTCCGACATGGCAGACGACGGCGGTGGCCAGCATATGCGTCTTGCCGCGCAGGGCGCGGAGCTGGGCACGGGCGTCCGCGATGTCGGTGGGCTTGGCGAACCAGGCATCCTCGCAGACCAGGATCTGGTCCGCGCCGATCACCAGGGCTTCCGGTTCGCGCTGGGCGACCCGCGCCGCCTTCATCTCGGCAAGCAGCAACGCGGCATCCTCCGCGCTCTCGTGCTCGGCCTGGACCGCCCGCTTGACCGCGGCCTCGTCCACATGGGCGGGATGCGCCGTGAACCGCAGCCCGACGCCCTCCAGCAGCGCCCGGCGGAACGGCGATTGGCTGGCCAGGATCAGCCTTGGCGTATCGCGCTGAAGCATCAGGCCGGGGTCTCGGCGGCCTTGCGGCGGCGGTCGTGCCAGGCTTCCATCAGTTGCAGGACCGTGGCGGCGGTTTCCTCGATCGACCGGCGGGTGACGTCGATCACCGGCCAGCCGTGGCTGGTACATAGCCGGCGCGCCCAGAGCAGTTCGGCCTTCACCGCCTCCTCGTCCACGTATTCGCTGCTGTCCTGGCGTACCGGCCCGGTCTGCGCCCCGGCGCCGATCAGACGCAGCCGGTGGCGGCGGATCTCGATCAACGATTTTGCATCCAGGGTCAGGCCGATCACCGGGCAATCCGGCTTGTCGAGGCCGGGCGGGTCCGGCGTTCCCGGCACCAGCGGAATGTTGGCGGCCTTCACCGCACGGTTGGCCAGATAGAAGCAGGTGGGGGTCTTGGACGACCGCGAGACGCCGACCAGCACCACGTCGGCTTCGGCAAGGCCCGGCTGGGACTGGCCGTCGTCATGGGCCAGCACATAGTGCATGGCGTCGATGCGACGGAAATAGTCGGCGTTGAGCACATATTGGCGGCCGGGCCGAGCCGCCGCCTGCTCGCCGATATGCTCCTGCAGCAGGTTGAGCACCGGGTCCAGCACATTGACCACGGGAACGTTCAACCGGGCGCAGGTGGTCTCCAGGTCGGCCCGCAACGCCCGGTCCACCAGGGTCGACAGCACCGGCCCCGGCTCGGCCTCGATGCCCTCCAGCACGCGATGCAATTGGAAGCGCGAGCGGATCAGGCTCCAACGATGGTAGACGATATGCGCGTGCTCGAACTGCACCGTGGTGGCGCGCGCCACGGCGTTCAATGTCTCTCCGGTGGCGTCGGAGACCAAATGCAGGTTCATCTGTTGGGTCGTCATGTTTGCGAGGATAGCGGGGATAACCGGCCCTGGCACGGGGGTTCGCGTCACGGCAAACTGGGAGCGGGGATAATTGATCGGTTCAAGGGTACGAGGGATGGTTCAGCCGCCGGATCGCGGGGCGCGTGGATAAAAATGACCCTGGGCGTGAGTCCAGGTACTTGGCGGGTCAATCTGCTGTGAATAGAACCTGTATGGTTGGCTGCAATGTGGGTACCCCGTTATCCACAGGCCTTACTGCCACCTCATCAAAGTCTATCTTATCTTCTTTTATGTTAAGCGGTCTGTATGGAACCCACGATGACCAAACCCCTGTTGCACGTTCTGTCGGGAAACGCAGTCTGGCCGCCACCGCTCTGGCTGATGCGCCAGGCTGGGCGCTATTTGCCGGAATATCGCGCGATCCGCGCCCAGGCCGGGGATTTCATCTCGCTCTGTACCGCGCCGGAACTGGCGGCGGAGGCGACGTTGCAGCCGATCCGCCGCTATGGGTTCGATGCGGCGATCCTGTTCAGCGATATTTTGATGGTGCCCTGGGCGTTGGGTCATGGCCTGCGCTTCGCCGAAGGCGAGGGTCCGGTGCTGCCGAAACTGCGAACTGTCGCGGATGTGGATGCGCTGAACATCGACCGGATGGTCCGCGAGATGGCCCCGATCATCGAGACCGTACGACGCGTCAGGGTAGGAATGGCGCGGGAAGGCTTCGACCGGACCACGCTGATCGGCTTCGCGGGCAGCCCATTCACGGTGGCCTGCTACATGATCGAGGGCGGCGGATCGAAGGATTTCGCCGCCACCCGGCTGATGGCCTACGGCGAACCGCTATTGTTCCAGCGGCTGATGGACGTGCTGGTGGAAGCGACCGTGATCTATGTCTCGGCACAGATCGAGGCCGGGGCGGAAGTGGCCATGCTGTTCGACAGCTGGGCCGGCGTGCTGTCGCCCTCGCTGTTCCGCGCGCATGTGATCGCGCCGACCCGGCGGATCACGGCGGCATTGAAGGCGCGTTTCCCCGACGTTCCGGTGATCGGTTTCCCCCGGCTGGCGGGGCCGATGCTGGCCGAATACGCCACGGCGACCGGGGTGGACGCGGTCGGGATGGATACCTCGGTCGATCCGGTCCGCGCGGCGGCCGAGGTGCCGGCGCATGTGGCGTTGCAGGGCAATCTGGACCCGATGGCGCTGCTGGCGGGAGGTGCCGCGATGGCGGACGAGGTGCGAAACATTCTGCGCGCGGTGCGTGGACGCCCGGCAATCTTCAATCTCGGTCATGGCATCGTGCCACAAACCAAGCCAGAGCAGGTGGCCGAGCTGGTGGAACTGATCCGTGCCACATGACGGCGACACCAGGAAGGTTGCTATCGTCCTGTTCAACCTGGGCGGCCCGGACCGGCCAGAGGCGATAAAGCCGTTTTTACTGAATCTGTTCCGCGATCCCGCGATCCTGCGGGTGCCATTTTTCATCCGCCCGCTGTTGGCGTGGCTGATCGCGCGCGCCCGAGTAAAGCTGGCCATCGCGAATTATGCCCTATTGGGCGGCAAGTCGCCGTTGCTGGAGCTGACACGCCGGCAGGCGACGGCGCTGGAGGCGGCATTGCCCGAACTTGAGGCGAAATGC
This sequence comes from Acetobacteraceae bacterium, assembly GCA_003133265.1. Classification (GTDB taxonomy): domain Bacteria; phylum Pseudomonadota; class Alphaproteobacteria; order Acetobacterales; family Acetobacteraceae; genus PALSA-911. The sequence continues at coordinate 5,510 of PKWQ01000235.1, read as the reverse complement.
TTCATCGCCATGCGCTACTGGCATCCGTTCAGCGACGAGACCGTGCGCGCGGTGCGTGACTGGGGACCGGACGACGTGCTGCTGCTGCCGCTCTATCCGCAATATTCCACGACGACGACCGGCAGTTCCCTGGCAGCGTGGCGGCAGGCGGCGGCGCAGGCCGGGCTGGTGGCGGAGGTACGGACGCTCTGCTGCTGGTTCGACGACCCGGCCTACGCCGCGGCGACCGCCGCCCAGATCAAGGCCGAGTTTGGGTATGCGACGGCGGAACTCGATCCGTCGATGAAGCTGCGCGTGCTGTTTTCCGCGCATGGGCTGCCGGAGACGATCGTGCGGGCAGGCGACCCTTACCAGTTCCAGATCGAGCGGACGGTGGCCGCCGTGCTGGCGGCCTGGGATCAGCCTGGGATCGACTGGGCGATCTGCTATCAATCCCGCGCCACACCGCAGAAGTGGATCGGGCCAAGTACCGAACAAGAGATCGAACGCGCGGCGCACGACAAGGTGGCGGTGCTGGTCGTCCCCATCGCCTTCGTTTCCGAGCATTCGGAGACGCTGGTGGAACTGGACGTGGACTATCGGGCGGTGGCGAAGAAGCTGGGAGTGCCGGGCTATTTCCGGGTGCCGGCACAGAACGCCGACCCGGCATTCATCGCCGCCCTGGCCGATCTGGTCCGCGGGATGCGTGCCCGCCCGCCGGGGCTGTGCAGCCATGGCGGGGGCAGGCTGTGCCCGGCGACCCACAGTGGCTGCCCACACGTTCCGGCTGTCGCGGCATGAGCATGGCGGCGCTCACTTTGCTCCAGGGGCGGTCGCAGCCGCTGCGGCTGGTGATCTATGACTGCGACGGGGTGCTGATCGACAGCGAGCCGGTGGCCAGCCGGGTGTGCGCGGAAGAGATTTCCGCGCTCGGCTGGCCGATGACGGCGGCGGAATGCCATGCGCAATTCCTGGGAATGAGCCTGTCCGACATGCGCCCAGTGATCGAGGCGGGTATCGGCCGCATTCTGCCGGCGGATTGGGTGCGCGGGCTCGCGGCCCGGCTGGTCGACGTGCTGGCGCAGGAAGCGACGACGGTGGACGGGGCGGAGGCCACGTTGCGAGCGACGACGGCGCTCGGCCTCGATTGGCGGATCGCCTCGAACTCCGGCCCGGCGGAATTGACCGCCAAGTTCGCGCGCGTCGGCCTGTCCGATCTGGTGCTGGGGCGGGTACACAGCGCCAACGAGGTGATTTCCCGGGGCGGGCGCGGCAAGCCGGCGCCGGACCTGTTCCTTGCGGCGGCGGCGGCATCGCGTGTATCCCCCGCCGAATGCGTGGTGGTGGAGGATTCCGCCACCGGCATCCGTGGCGCGCTGGCGGCGGGGATGACGTGCCTCGCCTTCACCCCGCACGGCGACATGGCGGGGCTGGCGGCACTGGGCGCGGCGCCGGTCAGATCGCTATACGACCTGCCTGCATTGTTCGGAGCGGCATTATGAGCTGGTTGCTGGATGTCTATCCCTGGGTAAAGGCGCTGCACCTGATCTCGGCGATCGCCTGGATGGCGGGCATGCTCTATCTGCCGCGGCTGTTCGTCTATCATTGCGACGTCGCGCCGGGCACGGTCGAAAGCGAGCGGTTCAAGGTGATGGAGGGCCGGCTGCTGCGGCTGATCGTCAACCCGGCGATGGTGGCGACCTGGAGTTTCGGGCTGCTGCTGGTGGCGACCCCCGGAGTGATCGACTGGCACGCCGGCTGGTGGCATGTGAAGTTGCTATGCGTGATCCTGATGTCGGCGGTACACGGGATATTGTCGGCGCGGCGGCGGGCCTTCCTGCAGGACCGCAATACCAGGTCGCAGCGCTACTACCGGGTTCTCAACGAGGTTCCGACCCTGCTGATGATCGTCATCGTGATCATGGTGATCGTCCGGCCATTCTAAGCTCCGGGGGTTGCGCTCCCGGCACGGGCAGGCCATCTGCGTGTTGACTGGCGCCGCTGGTGCGTCTAGTTTCTGGCATCACCTTCGCGGGCGGCTCTGTGCCGCCATGCGCTTCTCATCCAATCCGGGACAGAGCAGACCATCCGATTAGGGGGGTCTGTATGCGCAAGTCGGGCTTCCTGCCCCTGCCCCGCCCCCCCTGTGACCGACCATTCCAAGGCGCCCAAGATGCATCTCGCCGAACTCAAGGCAAAATCCCCGGCAGACCTGCTGAGCTTTGCCGAGTCCCTCCAGATCGAGAACGCCTCGTCGCTGCGCAAGCAGGACATGATGTTCGCGATCCTGAAGAACCTGGCCGAGAACGACCAGGCGATCCATGGTGAGGGCACCCTGGAAATCCTGCCGGACGGGTTCGGGTTCCTGCGCAGTCCGGAAGCGAACTACCTGCCCGGCCCGGACGACATCTATGTCAGTCCGACCCAGGTGCGCCGCTTCGGCCTGCGCACCGGCGACAGCGTGGAAGGCCAGATCCGCGCGCCGAAGGAGGGTGAGCGGTATTTCGCGCTGCTCAAGCTCAACACGATCAATTTCGAGGCGCCGGACGCGGTCAAGCACCGCATCAACTTCGACAACCTGACGCCGCTGTATCCCGATCGTCGGCTGAAGATGGAAGTGGAGAACTTCCAGTCGGTGGCCAAGGGGCCGGGCAAGGATTTCACCCCGCGCGTGATCGACCTGATCACCCCGATCGGCATGGGCCAGCGCGCGCTGATCGTGGCGCCGCCGCGCACCGGCAAGACGGTGATGTTGCAGAACATCGCCACCGCCATCGCCGCCAATCACCCGGAAGTCTTCCTGATCGTGCTGCTGATCGACGAGCGGCCGGAAGAAGTCACCGACATGTCGCGCAGCGTGAAGGGCGAGGTGGTTGCCTCCACCTTCGACGAGCCGGCGACGCGGCATGTGCAGGTGACGGAGATGGTGCTGGAGAAGGCCAAGCGGCTGGTCGAGCATAAGCGCGACGTGGTGATCCTGCTGGACAGCATCACCCGGCTGGCGCGTGCCTACAACACGGTGGTGCCGTCGTCCGGCAAGGTGCTGACCGGCGGTGTGGACGCCAACGCGCTGCAACGCCCGAAGCGCTTCTTCGGCGCGGCGCGCAACATCGAGGAAGGCGGCAGCCTGACCATCATCGCCACCGCGCTGATCGACACCGGCAGCCGCATGGACGAGGTGATCTTCGAGGAGTTCAAGGGCACCGGCAACTCCGAGATCATCCTGGACCGCAAGCTGTCCGACAAGCGCAGCTTCCCGGCGATCGACATCACCAAGTCCGGCACCCGCAAGGAAGAGCTGCTGGTGGATCGGGCGATGCTGTCGAAGATGTGGGTGCTGCGCCGCATCCTGAACCCGATGGGCACGGTGGATGCGATGGAGTTCCTGCTCGACAAGCTGAAATACTCGAAGACCAACGATGATTTCTTCGAGGCGATGAATACCTGAGGCTCACCTCGCGCCTCGGCAGGGCATCGCCCCGCCGGAGTGCGAAGTGTCGTTCCTTAGTGCGCGGTTCCGCGCATCGAGGCGGGCTGACCGGGTAGTGCTAACTTCACCCCGGTATCGACCAGCTTGCCGCCGGCGATACGGAACACCTGTAGGTTCCGGTCGAGGTAATTGCCGATATAGACGTATTCGCTGTTCGGGCTGAAGGCGATGCCTTCCGGCAAGGCGCCCAACGGCAGGGAATTCACCAACTTGAGCTTGCCGCCGGCACCGATCGAGATCAGCGCGGCGGAGCCGTTCTTGGTGAAGAACCAGTCGCTTTTTTTGGCGCCGGTACCCAGCAGCAGCGGTGCCACCGCCCATTTTCCGTCGGGCGCGATGGCGAAGCCCTCCGGCCCGTTACCCGGCGACATCAGGTCTATGACGTGCGGATGCGGCCCGGTCGCCTCGATCACCACTTCGGCGTCGCCGTTGTTGGTGCCGGCGCCGGTATTCGAGGCGATGGCGTATTTCCCGTCAGGCGTGACGTCGATGTTGTAGGGATTGAGGGCCGCGGGAATATCCTGCGCCTTGTCGTAGGTGACCTTGGTGCCATCGATGGTCAGCACGCCGATCTTGTTGACCAAGTTCAGGCAGACGAAGGCCCGCTTGCCGTCCGGCGTGATGGCGACCGCCGCCGCGTCGGTTGCCATCGGCACCTCACCCACCACCTTGACCACGCCGCCCTGGATCGACAGCACGGAGACGCTCTTGCCGGCGCGGTTGGCGATCAGCACCAGATCGCCCTTGCGCGAGATGGCGAGTCCCGAGGGCTGCTTGCCGACGCTGATCGTGTCGGCCAGCTTGGGCGGGTTGGCAGTGAGGTCGACGACGAACAGCTTGTCGTCCGGCGCGACCTTCCAGGCTCCGCCGTCCTGGTTCATCACCACGGAGTTGGCGAGCAGGCCGAGCTTGCCGTCCGGCGTGATCTGCAGGTTGGTCGGCGGCCCGAGCAGTGAGTTCATCAGCGGCAGCGAGGCGCGGATCTTCGGGTGCGCCGGGTTGGTGATGTCCATCACCACCAGCGCGTCCTTGCCCGGCGGGCCGTTCACCTGTCCGTTGGCGTCGTAGGTGATCTTCTCGTCGATCCCGATCAGGATGTCGTGCGTGCCGGCCCAGGCAGCGAATGGCGCGGCGGCGAGACATGCGGCGAGCAGCGTGCGACTGAGCATCGTTGTTTCCTTCCCCGGATGTCGGTCCTCTAACGGGACCGATATGATGGCGATCTAGCCACGGGAAGGCAGCGGACACAAGGAGATCGGCCTATCTTGCAAATATGCGGATATCCTTATATGACGCCGCGAACCCCAGCAAAGAGACCATCCCATGAGCAGCCGCGCCGACTACAAAGTGAAAGACATCTCCCTGGCCGAGTGGGGCCGCAAGGAGATCTCGATGGCCCAGGACGAAATGCCCGGCCTGATGGCGCTGCGCTCGGAATACGCGGGCAAGCAGCCTCTGGCTGGCGCGCGGATCGTCGGCTGCCTGCACATGACCATCCAGACCGCGGTGCTGATCGAGACGCTGACCGCGCTCGGCGCCTCGGTGCGCTGGTCGTCCTGCAACATCTTCTCCACCCAGGACCATGCCGCCGCCGGCGTGGCCGCCGCCGGAACCCCCGTGTTTGCCTGGAAGGGCATGAACGAGGAGGAGTTCTGGTGGTGCATCGAGCAGACCCTGCGCGGTCCCGACGGCTGGACCCCGAACCTGATCCTGGACGACGGCGGCGACGTCACCGCGATCATGCACCAGAAATACCCGGAGATGCTGGCCGACGTGCGCGGCCTGTCGGAGGAGACCACCACCGGCGTGCATCGCCTGTGGGAGATGGCCAAGGCCGGCACGCTGCTGGTGCCCGCGATCAACGTCAACGACAGCGTCACCAAGTCCAAGTTCGACAATCTCTACGGCTGCCGCGAGTCTCTGGCGGACGGCATCAAGCGCGCCACCGATGTGATGGTCGCCGGGAAGATCGCCGTCGTCGCCGGCTACGGCGATGTGGGCAAAGGTTCGGCCCAGGCCCTGCGCGCCCTCTCGGCCCAGG
>PKWQ01000218.1 GCA_003133265.1 Acetobacteraceae bacterium | reverse complement strand
CGGGCTGAGCTTCACTGTGCCGCCCGGCCAGGTTTTCGGTTTCCTCGGGCCGAACGGGGCAGGCAAGACGACCACCATGCGGGCCATCGTCGGGGTAGCCAGCCTGGACGGCGGCGAGGTGCGCTGGCGCGGCCAGCCAGTCAGTCCGGAGGTGCGCCGGCGGATCGGGTACATGCCGGAGGAGCGGGGCCTGTATCCCGCGATGAAGGTGCTCGAGCAGCTTGAGTACCTCGCCCGGCTGCACGGGCTGACGGCCGCCCGCGCCCGCGCCGCCGCGCTGCTGCCCGCGGACCGGCCGGTGATCGCCATCGGCCCCACCGCCAACTGGCTGCCGAAGGTCTGGCCGGCCGAGCGCTTCGCCGATCTGTTCCATGCCCTGGCGGCCGGTCCTGTCCCGGGCGCCGTTCCCGTCATCTTCGCCGGGCTCGGCCCGGACGAAGCGGCGATGGCCGCGCCGCTGCGTGCCGCCCTGCCCGGGGCGATCGACCTCACCGGCAAGCTGACCCTGCCGGAAGTCGCCGCCTGCCTGGCGCGCGCCGCGCTGTATATCGGCAACGACTCCGGCCTGATGCATCTGGCCGCGGCGGCCGGAGCGCCGACGCTCGGCCTGTTCGGCCCGACCTCGGCCGCCGAATACGCCCCAGCCGGTCCGCGCGCGGCGGCGGTGCTGGCGCAGGGGCCAGACATGCGGGACCTCAGCGTCGAAGCCGCGCTCGCCGCCGCGATCCGATTGCTCGATCACACAAACGCATCCCGCACGGTTGCAACCACCTGAAGCCAGCCCTAGGCTCTGAGCAAGTGGACCAAACACACGAGCCAGAGGGAACGGACCAGATGAAGGTTGGTGACGCGATTGCGGAAATCATGCGGCGCGAGGGGATCGAGATCCTCTGCGGCTACCCGGTCAACCATCTGCTGGAATTCGCCGCCAAGGCCAATATCCGCCCGGTGATCGTCCGTCAGGAGCGCGTCGGCATCCACATGGCGGACGCGATTTCCCGCGTCACCTCCGGCAAGAAGCTCGGGGCGTTCTGCATGCAGCACGGCCCGGGCGCGGAAAACGCCTTTGGCGGCGTCGCCCAGTGCTATGGCGAGTCGGTGCCGGTGCTGGTGATCCCGCAGGGCTACGCCCGCCGCATCGCCCATATCGACCCGAACTTCAATTCCGTCAGCGCCATGAAGTCGATCACGAAATCGGCCGAGCCGCTGAATGTGCCATCGGAGCTGGTCAACATCTTCCGCCGCGCCTTCACCCAGCTGCGCAACGGCCGCGGCGGCCCGGTGCTGGTGGAAGTGCCCACCGATGTCTGGAACGAGGAAATCCCCGAGCCGCTGGACTACACCCCGGTGGTGCGGACCCGCTCCGGCCCCGACCCGGATCACGTAAAGCAGGCCGCCAAGCTGCTGGCGAACGCCAAGCGCCCGGTGATCTATGCCGGCCAGGGTGTGCATTACGCGGAAGCCTGGCCGCAGCTGAAGCGTCTGGCCGAATTGCTGGCCGCCCCCGTCACCACCAGCCTCGGCGGCAAGAGCTCCTTCCCGGAGACACATCAATTGTCGCTGGGTTCCGGCGGCAACGCCATTCCGGCGCCGGTGCGTCATTTCCTGGATCAATCCGACGTGATCCTGGGGATCGGCTGCTCGTTCACCGAAACCAACTTCGGCGTCTCCATGCCGAAGGGCAAGAAGATCATCCATGCCACGCTCGACAGCGCGCATCTGAACAAGGATGTCCGCTGCGAAATCGGGCTGGTCGGTGACGCCGCCCTGACGCTGGACATGCTGCTGGCCGAACTCGCCACCCTGGTCAACGCGCCGCGCAATCCCTCTGCGGTCGCGGCCGAGATCCAGGCGGTGAAGAAGCCGTGGATGGACAAGTGGCTGCCGCTGCTGACCTCGAACGATAACCCGCTCAATCCCTACCGCGTGATCTGGGATCTGATGCACACGGTTGACCTCGACAACACCATCATCACCCATGACGCCGGCAGCCCGCGCGACCAGATCACCCCGTTCTGGACCTCGACCACGCCGCTTTCCTATATCGGCTGGGGCAAGACCACGCAGCTCGGCTACGGCCTGGGTCTGGCGATGGGCGCGAAGTTGGCGAAGCCTGATAAGCTCTGCATCAACGTCTGGGGCGACGCGGCGATCGGCTTCACCGGCATGGATTTCGAGACCGCCGTCCGGGAAAAAATCCCGTTCCTGTCGATCCTGCTGAACAATTTTTCCATGGCGATCGAGCTGAAGGTGATGCCGGTCTCGACCGAGAAATACCGCTCCACCGACATCTCCGGCGACTACGCGGCGATGGCCCGCGCGTTCGGCGGCTATGGCGAGCGGGTGACCGATCCGTCGGAGATCGTCAACGCGATCAAGCGCGGCATCGCACAGACCAAGGCCGGCAAGCCCGCGTTGCTTGAGTTCATCACCAGCAAAGAGACGCGGGTTTCCAAGCTGTGACCTGATCGGTCGATTGCCAGGAAGGGTCTAGAAGGACGATGGCGAACGTAACCATCACGAATGTCCGCAAGGCATTCGGTTCCACCGAAGTGCTGCACGGCGTCAGCGTCGATATCGAGGATGGCGAGTTCGTCATCCTCGTCGGCCCTTCTGGCTGCGGCAAATCGACACTGCTCAGAATGATCGCGGGGCTGGAGAACATTACCTCCGGTGATATCGCTATCGCGGGACGGGTCGTGAACAATGTCGCGCCGAAAGAGCGCGACATCGCGATGGTTTTCCAGAACTACGCGCTCTATCCGCACATGACCGTGCGCGACAACATGGGCTTTTCGCTGTCGCTGGCGAAGGCGCCGAAGGCGGTGATCGACGCACATGTCAATCGCGCCGCGCAGATTCTGGGCCTGAACGACCTGCTGCACCGCTATCCGCGCCAACTGTCGGGCGGGCAGCGCC
>PKWQ01000055.1 GCA_003133265.1 Acetobacteraceae bacterium | reverse complement strand
TTCGAAATGCGATTCCCCTGGGAAGGCGTGGCGGTTGGATGACGTCGCTGGTGCAGCCACGGTTGGTCAACGATCCTTTCGGTGACGCGGGTCTTTATCTGGATTTCCGTTATGCCAGGCGCGCCCTGCTGTTCGATCTCGGCGATCTGGCTCCGCTGTCGCCGCGCAAGTTGCTGCGGGTCAGCCATATCTTCGTCTCGCACGCCCATATGGACCATTTCTGCGGGTTCGACCGGCTGTTGGGCGTCTGTCTCGGCCGGCCGCTGCGTCTTGAGCTCTTTGGCCCCCCTGGGTTCGTCGACCGGGTTCAGCATAAGCTCGCCGCTTATTCTTGGAATCTGATCGCGGGAAATGCGGTCGATTTCGTAATCGGCGTCGCGGAGTTGCATGGAGATTCGCTGGCAAGGGCCGCGGAATTTCATACGCGGGATTCCTTCCAGCGAAGAGACGTGGCACCGCCGGTCATCGAAAACGGTATTCTGCTCGACGACGAGGAATGCCGGGTGCGGGCCGTGGTGCTGGATCACGGGATACCCTGTCTCGCCTTCGCGTTCGAGGAAAAGCTCCGCATCAATGTCTGGAAGGATCGTCTTCGGCGCTTCGGGTTGCCTGTTGGTCCCTGGCTCACGGACCTCAAGAAGGCGGTTCGACGAGGCGAACCGGATGACACGCTCATCACGATCCCATCCGTCACCCCCGACAGGCGCTCGGAGCGGACGTTTCCGCTGGGCCAGCTGAAAGCGGAAGTGCTGCATATCGAACCTGGCGAAAGGATTGTCTACGTGGTGGACGCCGTCTATCATGCCGCCAACGCCGGACGCATCGTCGAACTCGCACGCGATGCCGATCAGCTCTTCATCGAAGCCCCGTTCCTCGATGAGGATGCCGCGATCGCCGCGCGGAAGCTGCACCTGACCGCCGCGCAGGCTGGATCGCTTGCCCGGCGTGCCGGCGTCAAGCGCGTGGTGCCCTTCCATTTTTCTCCGCGTTATGTCGCGCAGCCAGAGCGGCTCCATCAGGAAGTCGAGGCGGCGTTTACCGGGGCGAGCGCCGGGCCGGTCGGCCATCGCTGATGGCCGACCGGCGGCGGACGGGGTTATCGCGGCCTTCATCCCGTCCGTTTGGCGCCAGTGCGTTACTCCTGGCGGCTACCTTCGGTGGCGGGGGCGCGGGGCATCTTATCCCGCGTGCTCGCGGCGCCGACTGGCAGAGCCCGTCCTCCAATTCATGCTTAACCTTGATCCGGCTTATATGCTCGAACTTCGGGGGGCGTCAGGCGTGGGCTTTCGTACGACCCGCCGTGGCCGATTGACCCGGATCAATGCAAAGAAAAACATCGCGGACCAATCAATATGGAGTTCGCGTGGAGGAGGGAGGCCCCCAACAGGTTTGCTCGTCGTGCGATGCATCGGGTGTACGGGTTTTTGATCGAGGCGCTCACTACCCGACATAGGAGGGTAACCATGCAGGCGGTTGGTCTGCCTGCTTCTCGGACGGGCACCACCGGATCCACCTTCTTTGGNNCTTTGGCGTACGAGCATGACGGAGATATGTTTGTTCCTGTGCGGTGACGTGATGCTGGGACGGGGACTCGACCAAATCATGCCGCACCCAAGCCAGCCACGTCTCTATGAAGGGTACGTGGACTCCGCCGTCGACTACGTTCGCCTGGCGGAGGCTCCGAACGGACGGATTCCGCGCGGGGTTGCGCCGGACTATGTGTGGGGTGACGCGCTCACGGTGCTGCGCGCCGCGCAGCCAGCGGCACGCATCATCAATCTCGAAACCGCCGTCACCACGAGCGATCGGCATTGGCCGAAAGGCATCAACTACCGGATGCACCCGGACAATATTGCCTGCTTGACGGCGGCGCGGATCGACTGCTGTGTGCTGGCGAACAATCACTTGCTCGATTGGGGTCGTGCCGGTTTGCTGGAGACACTGGCCACCTTGCAGCGTGTTGGCATCCGCACGGCAGGGGCCGGCCGCGACGCGGCGGAGGCTGCCGCGCCTGCGGTACTTCCGCTCCTCGGCGGCGGGCGCGTTCTGGTCTTCGGTTTGGCCGCGACCACCAGCGGCGTTCCGCGCAACTGGGCTGCCGGCGCCGACAGTTCTGGCGTGAACCTTCTACCGGACNNTGCAACCGCGGCGCAGCTGGCCGGCGCGGCGCGGTGGCACCGGCGGCCAGGCGATCTGTTGATCGCGTCGGTGCATTGGGGCGGCAACTGGGGCTACGAGATTCCCGCTGCCCACCAGACGTTCGCCCATGCGCTGGTCAAAGGCGGGTTCGATCTGGTGCATGGGCACTCGTCGCATCACGCAAAGGGAATCGAAGTCTACCGACAGAAACTGATTCTGTATGGTTGTGGCGACTTCATCAACGACTATGAGGGCATTTCGGGTTACCAGGATTTCCGCAACGATCTGGCCGTGATATATCTGCCGCAACTCGACGGAGCGACCGGCCGGTTGCTCTCGCTGGAGATGGTGCCGATGCAGATCCGCCGGTTTCGGCTGAACCGACCATCGAGCGAGGATGCCCGATGGCTGCACCGGGTGCTCGCGCGGGAAAGCGCAAAGCTTGGAACAAAGATCACCCTGCGCGCGGACGAGAACTTCGCGATCGAAAACGGAGGCACATCAGCATGCGCCTGACCAGCACCGCCTTTGTACCCGACGATTGGATTGCGGTGCGTTTCGCCTGCGAGGGCGCGGATGTTTCCCCACCGCTCGCCTGGTCCGATCCGCCGCCAGGGACGCGCGGCTTCGCCCTGGTCTGCGCCGATCCGGATGCGCCTGGCGGGGTATGGTACCATTGGGGGATCTATGACATTCCATCAAATACGCGCGCCTTGTCGGAGCACTGGCCGCCCACGCGCGTGCCCCCGCCGCAGGCGGTCAACGATTTCCGTCGCACCGGCTACGGCGGGCCGTGTCCGCCACGCGGCGACCCTCCGCATCACTACCGTTTCCAGCTGTATGCGCTGAATGTCGAGCGGCTCGGTGTCGGTCCGCATGCACCATGCCGCGATGTCGAAGCCGCCGCCCAGAGCCATGCCATCGCCGCAGTTGAATTGACCGGCATCTATGGACGCGCGCGAATGTAGGAAAAAAATGCCAGGAGATATCCGGCGCGGGTTTCTGGCAACCTGTCTCGCCGGCAGCGTGTTCTACGCCGCCATCGGAACGTACAGCGCGGCTTACACCTGCAACACATGGACCGCGGAAGGACTGTATGTCAGCGGGATACCGGTGACTGCGGCCGGCGTCGTCTTCTCCGGCCAGTTGATCGATCAGATTCAGGCTTTGTCTGACGCACGGCGCTGAAAGCAAACGCGTTCAGATCACGCCTTTGGTGCACCAAGCCGCTCGCGCCAACCCTCAACGCCGGACGGTCAAGGGATCGACCTATTCGGACTTCGTCAATCGCTTGACAGGTCTTGCGACGAGGCAGGCGATGAACCAACTATTACAGATAGGCCGCCGGGTGAGACGGCTGACGGAGGGTGCCATGCCCACGTTTTACGAGCGAGAACAGGCATTCGAGGCAAAGTTCGCGCACGACGAGGAGTTCCGTTTCCTTGTCGCCGCCCGCCGCGACAAGCTGTTTGCCTGGTGGGCTGCAACCACGCTCCGACTGTCTAGCGAAAGAGGCGACGCTCTGGTCAAAGCAGTGCTGGCCATTCCAAATGGGCCGGAACATGACCAGGCTGTGCTGCGGCACATCACCGATGTCGCATCTACGCACGACGGTGGGACGCTCGGGGGCGATTTAGCCGCGGTTCTGGACCGTTGCGCGCAACTGGCGCGCCAGCAGCTTATTGAGACAACGCCCTATCACACCCACGTTCTTTAGGGCCTGAGCCGTAGCCGGGGCAAAGCCCGGGCACTTACGGTGATTGGCAACGCAGGCTGACGACGCTCAGGAGGAACGCGTAGCGCTAGGCTCGCCGGCGGCGGGGCACCCGCGCCCGGATCGGCAAGCCTTCCTCGCTGTACAGTCGGTAGACCCGCTTCGCATTCACCGCCCAGCCCTCCCGCCGCAGAAGCACATGCAGTCGCCGACAGCCACCCTGCAGATGCCCCACCACGTCACGGCGAACAGCCAGATTCCAGGTTCAAGACCAGGGCTGCTCTGACACCCATTATGACTATGGGACCCAAGGGGAGCAGGTTACGAGCGATGCCAGACAGTTTCATGGCCGATGTAATTCCGCGCGCGGGCGAGTGACCGTTTGCACGCCGCGCTTGAACGCAACAAGCGGGGCACAGACCTCGGCGACGGCCTGTTCTGGCGTAGTCGCGTCAATGACGACGATATCAGCGGGGTTGCCGACGGCGATACCGTAATTCTTCAGGTTCATCAGCTTCGCGGACCGGTCGGTCAACATGGCGAAGCACTCGCGCAACCGATGCGCCTGGCCGATCTGGCAAACATTGGCCTGCATGTTTGCCATGCGGATCAGGTTGCCATCCCCCATCGGCGTGAACGGGTTGAGGATATCATTGCTGGAGATCGAACAGTTGACGCCATGCTCCACAAGCACATTGGCGTCGGCTAGCCCGCGGCGGACGCTGTGGTCTTGGTCGCGCCCCATCATGAACAGGTCGGTAGCTGGAAGGACGGTGACTGCCACGCCGGCATCGGCTATCTCGGTCGCCAGTTTCTTTAGGTCGGCAGGCGGTAGAGTTGAATATTTGCAGCCGTGTCCGATGGCGACGCGGCCGCTGAGACCGTATTTACGGGTGAGCTCGCAGACCAGATAGATGTCCATGTCGGCTGGGCTGTTGCCCGAGTCCAGATGCATGTCGATATCAATATCATGGGCGCGCGCCAGATCGAAGATGCGGTGGATGTGGCCTTTCTTGTCGGGGTCGTAATTAGGCGCCGCGCCGATGACCTTGGCACCGCGGTTCAATGCTTCGACCAGCAGTTCGTCCGCACGAGGGTTGTTGGTCAAACCCTCTTGTGGGAAGACGCAAAGTTCGATGTCGATGGCCCAGGCATAGTCACGACGAAGCTGCTCCAGCGCCTCGAAGCTACGCATCTCTACCCCTGGATCGAGTTCCACATGGGTGCGCATCCGTGTGGTGCCGTGCTTGATGCAGTTCTCTAGGATCTTGCTCGCGCGTTGATAGACGTCAGCCACGGTAAAGGTGTGCTTGACGGCGGCAACGCGCGGTACGACATTGGCGTTACGGCCGTCCTCGGGCGGGCAACGATCGGCGATGCGCGACTTGTCCAGATGGATGTGTGTCTCGACCAGCCAGCACAGACTAGACGGTCCCCGGCGTCGTAACTCCGGGCATCGGTGGCGATTTCCGGTTCGATCGCAACGATCCGGCCAGCCTCGATACCGATGTCCACCGGTGGGTTTTCGGGGACACTAGGCAAGCGTGCGTTGCGAATAACAAGGTCCATACCATCCTCTTGGCCGGGAGCAGACTCGTCCCTTAGAGAATTTTATGAGCAAACTTCGTGCCATCTAAGAGCGGCGGGTCGATCGCCTCGCCCTTGCACAGGGAGGCCTCGGTCAGTTCGACGGAGGAGAGCCGTCGGCGCTCGATCAGCCGCGCGGCTTCGGCGATGGGCAGGAAGTGGAGGTCGCTGGCCTAGCCATCAGCGGGCACGGACCGGCCGGTAAGGACCTTCATCCGCCTGACGGATATGCCTACATCACGCGCCGCATGAATGGTTTCAACCGGAAAATGGCTGATATATAGCCATTCGGCTAATATTTGGGCACGCAAAATCCCGGCGACCACGCATCATTTTCCAAAATCCTTGCCGCGAACCCGCCCGGTCCCTGCGTCGGCGCACTTTCCGCCCGGCGGTCGGTCCTGGCATCATTTTTGCTGCACTGCACCCAAGACGCTGTTTCGAAGCTTGTGCCCCAAGAAGGAATCCATCATGTCAACGATAGGCAAGACGCGTGGCGCGAAACTCTTGCGCCGGGGATTGCTGAAAGGCGCCGCCGCGGCCGGCGGGCTGGCCGCCGGATCCGGTGCTCTGACGGGCTTTCCGACAATCTGGGCGCAGAACATCAAGGACGTGGTCCTGCATCACGCCGGCCCGCCGGTTACCGCCATCCCGCGCATCGCCGAACAGGCGAGCAAGGAACTTGGCTTCACCGTGCAGATGCAGGCCTCGGAGAACGCCGACCTGCTGAACCGGTTCCTGTTGCAATCCAGTTCCATCGACTGCGCCGATATCAGCCTGGTCTTCATGCGGTATCTGATCGGCCGCAACGTGCTGCAGGCCATTCCGCTCAGCAAGTTCAAATACTGGGACAAGACGCTGCCGTTGTTCACCAAGGGTGAATACGCCGATGGCCGCAAGGCGCCGCAGCAGGGCATCACACCCACCATGGTCCTGTATGCCACCGATGCGACCGGGCAGAAGGTGACCTCCGGTGCGCCGACCGAATGGGTCACTGCCATACCGAGCGTCACCAATGGCGATACCCTCGGGATTCGCCCCGACCTGACCGGTAGGCCGATCTCCAGCTGGGGTGATCTGCTGAGCCCGGAGTTCAAGGGCAGGGCGGCGCTGCAAGACAGCCCGACGATCGGCATCATCGACGTCGCGATGGCGCTGGAGGAGCGCGGGGACATTAAATACGGCAACAAGGGGAATATGACGAAGGAGGAGATCGATAAGACCATCCAGGCCATGATGGATCTCAAGAAGGCCGGCCACTTCCGTTCGTTCTGGACCTCCTTCGACCAGTCGGTGAACCTGATGGCCTCCGGCGAGGTGGTGATCCAGTCGATGTGGTCCCCCGCCGTGGCGGCGGTGCGTTCGCGCGGGATCGCCTGCACGTTCCAGCCACTGAAGGAAGGCTATCGCGGCTGGGGATATACGCTCGGCGTGATGAAGCATGTCGATGGGCTGAAGCTCGATTGTTTCAATGAATACATGAACTGGTACGCCGCTGGCTTTCAGGGGGCCTTCATCGCGCGCCAGGGCTACTATTCCGCCCAGCCGGAGAACGCCCGCAAATTCCTGACCGAGGCCGAGTGGGATTACTGGTACGCCGGCAAGCCCGCCGCCACCGACATCTTCAGCCCCTACGGCAAGGTGATGGAGAAGGCCGGCAATGTCCGTGACGGCGGATCCTATACCGAGCGTCTCGGCAACATTGCCGTATGGAACTCGGTGATGGACGAGGACCGCTATCTCACGCGCAAGTGGAACGAGTTCATCACCTCCTGATGGTCCGATGATTTTCGGTGGGCCGACGATCTCCGGAGGGTTCTGAGCATGCAACTCGGCGTATTTGCGCTTTCCCTGATCAATCTGCACGACTTCGGCGTGCGCGGCACGATGATGGTCTTCGGCGACTTCGTCATCGGCATGAAGCAGTTCGGCACCCGCGTACTGCCATTGATGCGCTGCCGGGACATGGCGAAGCCGGCGGCCGATTGATGCGGGCGATGTTGACGCGGGCTGGCCTGGAGGGTGCCGCATGAGCGTGCGAAGTGCGGCGACGTTGTTGCAGACGATCCCTTCCTCTCGGCGCCGGATCGCTCTGCCGCTCCGCCGGCTGCGGCCAGGGCTGGTTTCCTGGCTGCAGGTCGCACCGCTGGCGCTGATCCTGTTGGTGCTGTTCGCCTTGCCGACCCTGCTGTTCCTGGTGGTCAGCTTCTTCGACTACGACCGTACCGGCATCTATCCCGCGTTCATGCTGGACAACTGCCGGGAGCTGCTCACCACGCCGACGACCTTGCGGGTATATCTAAGTTCGCTGAAATTCGCCGCCATCGTCCGGGCCATTACGTTGTTCCTGGGCTTCGATATCTCCTATTTCCTAGTGTTCCATATCCGCAGTGCGACATTGCGCGCCGTGCTGTTCCTGCTCTGCGCCATCCCGTTCTGGACCTCGGGGATCATCCGCACCATCGCCTGGATCCCATTCCTCGGACGCAACGGCGCCTTCAACCAGCTGCTAATGGGCCTGCACATCACCACGAAGCCGCTGGAATTCCTGTTGTTCTCCGATTTCGCCGTCATCATCACCTATGTGCATCTGTTCACCCTGCTGATGATCGGCCCGATCGCCAATTCCCTCAGCAAGATCGATCCGGCGCTGATGGAAGCGGCGCGCGACTCCGGCGCCAGCCGCTGGCAGACAATGGTGAACGTCGTCATTCCGCTGTCCAAGACAGGCATCGCGCTCGGCTCGATCTTGGTGTTTACCCAGGTGATGGGCGATTATTTTGTGGTCAAGCAGATGAGCGGCGGGCAGAGCGCCTCGATCGTCTCGGCACTGTCCACCGAGATCCAGGCCATGCAGTACCCGCCTGCGGCCGCGAATGCGATGATCCTGGTGATCTTCGTCGCCATCCTGGTGGCCGGCATGATGCGGGTGGTCGATGTGCGCAAGGAACTGGTGAAATGAGTGGGCGAGCGACTAAGGGCGACAAGAGGCCCTGGACCTTCTATGCGCTGGCCGGCTTGTTCGGGTTGTTTCTGCTGTTTCTGTACGGGCCTATGGTGGTGATCTACGTGCTGTCCTTCCAGGGACCGGACGGCGGGGTGACCTTCCCGATGGTCGGTACCTCCGTGGGCTGGTTTCGGAACATCCTCGAGCCCGGACAGATGGCGAACATCCCGGTGTCGTTCAGCCGGTCGCTGGAGTTGGCCCTGCTGGTAAGCGGAATTACGGTGGTGATCTCGGTGGCCGCCGGGCTTGGCTTTCGCCGCCGGTTTCCCGGATCCGGCGTACTGTTCTATCTCGCCATCGCCAGCCTGGTGATGCCCAGCCTGCTGGTCGGTTTCGGCATCGGGCTCGGCTTCCAGTTTCTCGGCCTGCAGACCAACCTGTTTACTTCCGCGCTCGGCGCCCAGCTCACCTGGACCCTGCCATTCGGCTTGCTGGTCATGTTTGCAGTGGTGGACCGGTTCAACCGGTCCTGGGAGGAAGCGGCGAACGATCTCGGCGCCAGCGCCTGGCAGCGCCTGGTGCATGTCACGCTACCGATCCTGCTGCCGGGCATCCTCGGCGTGGCGGTAGGCGCCTTCACCCTGTCCTATGACGAATATGCCCGCACCACGCTGACGATCGGCACGAAAAACACCCTGCCGCTGGAGATCTACGCCCTGATCTCCTCCTCAAGTTCGCCCACGTTGTTCGCTATCGGCACGGTAACCACGGCAGTGTCATTTTTGCTGATCGGCGCGACGCTGCTGGTGATCTTTCGCATGCAGCGCCGGCGCAATCCGATTCGCTCGGTCTGATCATCATATCTCGGCAAGGATGACGTCATGGACACAAGATTCGATGTCGAGCTGATCGCCGTCACCAAGCGCTATGGTGATGCCGTCGCGGTCGACGATATTTCGCTGCGCATTCCCAAAAACAGCTATTGCTGCCTACTGGGTCCTAGCGGATGCGGCAAGACCTCGACGCTGCGCATGATCGCCGGTCACGAGACGATCAGCGACGGCGACATCCTGATCAACGGCGGCAATGTCACCGAACTCGCGCCGGCGCAGCGCGGCACGGCGATGATGTTCCAGAACTATGCGCTGTTCCCGCATCTGAACCGCCTCGACAACGTGGCGTTCAGCCTGAAGATGCGGGGCGTGCCGAAGGCGGAACGGCACCGCCAGGCACAGGAGTTTCTCGCGCTCGTGCATATGGAGGAATTTGCGACCCGGCTGCCGGCGCAACTCTCTGGCGGCCAGCAACAGCGCGTGGCGCTGGCCCGAGCGCTGATTACCAAACCGAGCGTGCTACTGCTGGACGAACCGCTCTCCGCGCTCGATCCGTTCCTGCGGGTGCGCATGCGCGAAGAGCTGAAGCGCCTGCAGCGCGAGCTCGGGATCAGTTTTATCCATGTCACCCACAGCCAGGAGGAAGCGATGGCGCTGGCCGATCTGATGGTGGTGATGGAGGACGGCAGGATCCGCCAGAGTGGCTCTCCGCGGGAAGTGTTCGAACGCCCGTCCAGCGCTTTCATCGCCCGCTTCATCGGCGGCCATAACGTCTTACCGTGGCAGAATGGGATGATAGCCGTGCGCGCCGATCATTGCAGGATCGGTGATACTAGTGATGGTCCGCGTCTGACCGGGCGGATCGCCGTTGTCGAATACCAGGGCCCGATCGTACGTGTGGCGCTCGCCACCGATACGGGCGTTGAGGCGGCAGCGCTGCTGCCCGATCATCTATTCTACCGCCATCCGGTGGAGCCCGGCGATCTCGTGACGATCACTTGGCCACAAGCGGCGCGCATGTCCTCAATGCATAAAGACGGTGAGCGCTTCCGGCTCCGCTCGGCTATAGCCAATAGAACTCTCTGAATTCGATGGGCGGTCGTGGGCGCCTATTTACACGGATGGTCTTTGACGCCGGTACAAGGGTTGCGTACTAAAGCCGCGCCGGCAGGCGATCCCGCTGAGCTTCTTCCATCAGATTTTCGGAGCGAATTATAGTGAATCAAACGCTTGGTGTCCGCATCGGGATCGACATCGGTGGGACTTTCACAGACCTGCAGGTTCTCGACGAGCGGACCGGCGCGCTCAACAGCCTGAAGACGCCAACGACGCCGGAGGACCCGTCCATCGGGCTGATCGCCGGCATCGAGGAGGCCGGGCAGCGGTTCGGGTTCGAGATCGCCGATATACAGCTATTGTTGCACGGTACGACCATCGCGACGAACGCGGTGCTGGAGCGCAAGCTGCCTCGGGGCGTGCTCATCACCACCGATGGCTTTCGCGACGTGCTGGAGATCGGCCGTCATGCCCGCCGCGATGTCTATGGCCTCAAGCCGCATCGCGAGCCACCGCTGATCCCTCGCGACCGACGCCTCGGCGTGGCCGAGCGTATCCGTGGCGACGACAGCAGCAGGTTCTCGTAACCAGTGAGCTCGCCGTCGGCCGAGGGCAGCTGCGGCACATAGCCGATGCGCCGGCGTACCTGCGCCGGCTGCTCCGCCACATCGAAGGCGGCAACAAGCCCTCGGCCCGAAGAGGGCGGCAGCATCGTCGTCAGCATCTTTATGAGGGTGCTTTTGCCCGCACCGTTCGGTCCGATGAGGCCGAAGATCTCAGCCGCGTTCACCGTCAAGGAAACGCTATCGACCGCGGTGAGCTTGTCGAAACGCCGGGTCAAGTCGAAGGTCTCGACAACCGGTGCCTGGACATTTTCCGTCACGGACTTTGGCACGCCGTCATTGGCCATGCTCTCGCTTTGCGAATTCATCGATCCACCATCGCGCCCAGCGCGCCGATCCCCTTCAAGCGGCTGCCTTCGGCGTCTCGGCCGCATGCACCACGGCAATGGTGCGCAGCAGGCTGGATGGGTTGACGCTGATCGAATCGATGCCGAGTCCGGCGAGGAAACCAGCGATCTCTGGATAGTTGGCCGGCGCCTCGCCGCAGATGCCTACCTTGCGGTGGTTGCGCTGCGCCCCGGTGACCGCAAGGCGCAACATCTCCAGCATGCCCGGATCGCGCTCGTCGAAATCGAAGGCAACGATGTCGGAATCGCGATCGACGCCGAGGGTAAGTTGGGTCAGATCGTTGGAGCCGATGGAGAAGCCATCGAACACCTGGGCGAAGGCATCTACCTGGATCACGTTGTTGGGGATCTCGCACATGACGTAGATCTCCAGCCCATCCTCGCCGCGCCGCAGGCCGTGCCGCGCCATCTCGGCCAGCACGGTTTCCGCTTCCGTCACCCGGCGGCAGAACGGCACCATCACCAACAGGTTGGTCAGCCCCATCTCCGTGCGCACCCGGCGCAGAGCCGCGCACTCCAGCGCAAAACCCTCGGCATAGGCCGGATGCGCGTAGCGCGCGGCCCCGCGGAAGCCGAGCATCGGGTTGGCCTCGTGCGGCTCGAACGCGGCGCCGCCGATCAGCGCGGCGTATTCGTTGGTCTTGAAATCCGACAGCCGGATGATCACCGGCTTCGGGTGGAAAGCGGCGGCGATGGTGCCGACGCCCTCGGCCAGGGTGCGGACGAAGAACTCGAGCGGCGAGGGGTCGGCGGCGGCGCGTGCTGCGATGCGTGCCTGGTCCTCCGCGCTCACCCGTTCGGGATGCACCAGCGCCATCGGATGGATGCCGATATGCTCGTTGATGATGAACTCCATGCGCGCCAGCCCGACGCCGGCGTTCGGCATCATCGCGGTGCGGAACGCGAGATCGGGATTGCCGAGATTGACCATGATCGCGGTCCTCGGCATCGCCAGCGTCGTGGCATCGACACGTGCGATGTCGAAGGCCAGGGTTCCGGCATAGACCGTGCCCGCTTCCCCGCCGGCGCAGGAGACGGTGACCGCGTCGCCGGTGCGGAGCGTTGCGGTGGCGTTTCCAGCACCGACCACCGCGGGCACGCCGAGTTCACGCGCGACGATCGCCGCGTGGCAGGTGCGCCCGCCATGATCGGTGACGATGGCGCCGGCGGTCTTCATCACCGGCTCCCAGTCGGGGCTGGTCTGTTCCGCGACCAGCACCTCTCCGGGGCGGAACGCCTGCAAATCCCCGGCATGATGGATCACCCGCACGGTGCCGGTGGTGATCTTCTCGCCGACCGCCTTGCCGCTGATCAGCGGCCTTTGCTCGGTGCGCAGGGTGTAGGTCTCCAGCATGCCGGCCTGCTTGCGCGAGGCCACCGTCTCCGGCCGCGCCTGCACGATATAGAGTTGCCCGTCCTCGCTGTCCTTGGCCCATTCGATATCCATGGGCTCGGGGTGGCCGGACGCGGCGGAATAATGCTCCTCGATGCGGATCGCGTAGCCGGCCAGGGTCAGCACCTCGGCATCGCTGAGGCAGTATCGTGCCTGCTGTTCGGGCGAGGTCGGCTCGTCGCGCGTGGTGGCGCCGGTATGGCCGGAAGCCAGCACCATGGTCAGCTGCTTGCGGCCGAGCACGCGCCGCAGCACCGCCCGATATCCCTGCCGGAAGGTCGGCTTGTGGACGTGGAATTCGTCCGGATCGACCTTGCCCTGCACCACGTTCTCGCCGAGCCCGTACGAACCGGTGATGAACACCACGTCGCGGAAGCCCGATTCGGTATCGAGCGTGAAGATCACCCCGCTCGACGCGCGGTCGGAGCGAACCATCTTCATCACGCC
>PKWQ01000425.1 GCA_003133265.1 Acetobacteraceae bacterium | reverse complement strand
GCTGGCCGAGATCGCCCGGCGCGGCGCCGAGGTCGCCGACGCGGCGATGGTGCTGACGGCGCAGGGCGAGGATCTGAACATCCGCGCCGCCCAGCCTCCCGCCGACACCATGGACGAAGCCGCCTGGGCCGCCGCGCGCTGGTGCTATGCGCGACAGGAACCGACGGGCAAGGGCACCGGCACGCTGCCCGGCGCCAGTTGGCGCTTCCTGCCGATGGGCACCGCGCGCGGACCGATCGGCGTGGTGGGCGTACGCCCGGAGGGCGACATCGACCCGCCGCGCCAGCAGGTGCTGACCGCGCTGGTGGATCAGGCGGCGGTCGCGGTCGAGCGCGTGCGGCTGGCCAACGATGCCGCGCGCAGCGCCGCGCANNTGTCGCACGATCTGCGCACGCCGCTCGCCGGCATTCGCGGCGCCGCCGGGACGCTGCGCGAGTCATGGGAGGCGCTGTCCGCTGAAACCCGCACCGACCTGCTGGGCTCCATCGAGGAGGACACGGCACGGATGACCCGCTTCCTGGCCAACATCATGGAGATGACACGCCTGGAAAGCGGCGAGATCGTGCCGCGGATCGTGCCGGTTGCATTGACGGATGTGCTGGAAGCGGCGATCGCGCGGGTGCCCGGGCTCGGTCAGGCGGGGCAGCATTTGCTCAGCAACCTGCCCGACGATCTGCCGCGGGTGGCGGCCGACCCCGCCCTGCTGGAACAGGTGGTGGTAAACATACTGGACAACGCAATGAAATACGCCCCGGCCGGCGGCTTCGTCCGCGTCTCCGCGACGCCATACGTGGATCAGGTGCTGCTCAGCGTGGCCGACGAGGGCGTCGGCATCGCGCCCGAGGATCTGCCGCACGTCTTCGACAGCTTCTACCGCGCCAAGCGCGGCGACCGCGTGGCGCCCGGCACCGGGCTGGGGCTGGCCATCGCGCACGGGCTGATGGAGGCGATGGGTGGCTCGATCGAGGCGATCAGCCCGCGCCCGGACGCGCCGGCCGAGGGCGCGCCGGGCACGGTGATCCAACTCCGCCTGCCGCTCGCGCCATGAGCAACGGCAAGATCCTGGTCATCGACGACGAGCCGCAGATCCACCGCTTCCTCAAGCCGGCGCTGGAGGCGGCGGGCTACGACGTCGAGCGGGCCGACACCGCCGCCGAGGGGCTGCGGCTGGCGGCGGCGCGCGCGCCGGACGCCATATTGCTCGATCTCGGCCTGCCGGACATGGACGGGCAACATCTGCTGCAACGGCTGCGCCAGTTCAGCGCCGTTCCGGTCATCGTGCTGTCCGCCCGCGACCGCGAGCAGGACAAGATCGACGCACTGGACGGCGGTGCCGACGATTACGTGGAAAAGCCGTTCAGCGTCGGCGAGTTGATCGCGCGCATCCGCACAGCGCTGCGCCACCGGCTGGCCGAGCAGGGGCTGGGGCCGGTGTTCACGACCGGGCAACTGGAGATCGACTTCGCCCGCCGCCAGGTCAGTCTGGCGGGCGCGCGGCTGACGCTCAGTCCACGGGAATTCNNGAGGACGTGCAATATCTGCGCGTCTATGTCGGCCATCTGCGGCAGAAACTGGCCGACGCCGGACGGATGATCGTGACCGAGTCCGGGGTGGGCTACCGGCTGCTGGACGAGCCCGCTCAGGCGGAGTGAATAGAACGGTCAGAAATCGCCGGGCGCGGCGAGTGGGATGGTCCCGGAAAATCGGACAGGTGCTTAAACTTGGCTCTTCCTTTGAGGAGGACGAGCCCGATGACGAGCAAACGGAACAATATGTGGCGGAATTCAAGACGAAAGTTGCCTTTGAAGCCGAGCTCTGCCGGCGGTGGCGACGGTCGGTTGGCGTTTTTGATGTCATCCTCCGTCCCCCGCTGTTCCCCCGCCGGTATAAGTCGCGAGGGGTGGCGATTTTGGGTAAACAAGGGGAGGGAACGGGGCGGCCGCCGGTCCAGAAGTGCTTGAAGCGGCTCGAAACAGAGTCAATTCGGGCCATCCGTCCGATGCGATCTCAGAACTTTTAATCTTGGGGCCGTGGGTTCGAGTCCCACCGGGCTCACCAAGCGTTCCATCGGTTTTCTGCCTCCGCGGCCCGCCGGGCCAAAAATGAAGGGCAGGGGCGTCGACCATGCGGCCGACGCCCCGTTCCCGCACGATGATGCCGCGCGCCGCTGCCGGCCCTCAGGCGGGCGCCGCTGCGGCGAAGATCACGCGTAGGCGCCGTGGCGGCCGGGCAGCCGTACCGTCTTCAGCGTCTCGCCCTGGCCCGCCGCGGTGATCCAGCGCGCGAACCGCTCGCGCACCGTCGCAACCGGCTCCGGGTGGTCGTCGTCCTCGACGCGCAGCGCCTCGACGAACAGGTCCGTTCCCCACAGCCGAGCCGAGCTGACCAGAACGTCGTCGCTGCCGCCCTCCGGCTCGAACGCCCACACCGGCATCACCGCCGCCGGCTCGTGTCGACATGCCGATTCGCCCCATCTCCACCCCCGCCGATGCACACCGGTGGGGAGCAAATTAAGTGAGGCAACGGGTCAGCTCAGGGGAACATTTCAGGCGAGGCAATGCGCCGGGCAGGCGCTGAACGTCACCGGGGGCTTGTGGCTGCACTGAGGCGGTCGCCTGCCCTCCCTCGCGCTTGGCGACAGGCCACGAAGCCGTGGTCAGAATCAAACCCGACCAGGGAAGAGTTCCTCGAGCGAGCTGGCCAGGCAGATGGACAGGATGCGGGCCACGCCTTCGCCCGCGTTGACGAAGGCGTGGCGCATGGTGCTGTCGATATAGGCACTGTCGCCGGCACGAAGGCGGGACACCTCGTAGCACTCGGTGTGCAGGTCGATCTCGCCTTCCAGCACGTGAATGTACTCCTCGCCGGCATGGCTGGCCCAGCTCTCCGGCGGCAACACCTCGCGGGCCTTGATGGTCATGATCAGCGGGACCATCGCCTTCTGCGTCAGTTCCCCGCACGGGACGAGGTAGTCGTAGCTGCCGAAGCCGAAGCCCACGCCTTCTCCCGCGCGTGTCACCGCCCGCCGTCCCTTGGCCAAGCTGGGGCTATCCGGACTCAGGATGTCGTCGAAGCGCAGGCCGAGCGCCCGCGCGACCCGGGCGACGGTGTCGAAGGACGCGCCGCTGCGAGCGTTCTCCACCTTGGACAGAGTGGCGATGGCCACACCGCTCTCCGCCGACAGGCGGGCGAGCGTCCAGCCGCGATCGTGCCGCGCCCGGGACAGGCGCCTGCCGATCTCCGGCTGCCCGATGATACCCGGCGCCGCCGCCTCGGGCGCCAGTCGGCTGGCGTCTGACGTTCGGGGCTGCTTGAGCGCAGCCTTAACCACGGTGGCGACCGCGCTGGGCCGGGGAACCAATTTTTCCATATCGAAAAATCATTGACGCCTTCGACCAAATAATCCAGATAATAGAGCATACCCTGGTCGGATAGGTAGGTCATGCGCGTTGCAGTTGCCAGCTTCGAGTTCGAAGGGAACACGCTCTCTGCGCGCCTGCACCGCCATGACGACTTCGCCCGCAAGGTGCTGGCGGAAGGACCGGACATGTTCCGGGCGGTGGAGGGCAAACCCTTGGCCGTGACCGGCGGGATCGACCGCCTGCGAGAGGCCGGGCTGGAGGTGATCCCGGTGCTGGTCGCGCACGGCGGCTCGGGTGGCCGGGTCGAGGACGCGTTCTACGCCGACATGCGCGGGCGCATCCTGGCTGGCATCGAGGGCGCCATGCCGCTCGACGGAGTCTTCCTCGCCCTGCACGGCGCCATGGTGTGCGAGACGATGGACGACGCAGAGGGCGACCTGCTGGCCGCCGTGCGGGCCTTGGTGGGGCCGGGCGTTCGCGTAGCCGCCAGCCTGGACCTGCATGCTCACGTGACTCCGCGCATGGTCGCGGCCGCGGACATCCTGGTCGGCTACGAAACCTATCCGCACAACGACGTCTACACGACCGGGCGGCGCGCAGCGGCGCTGCTGGCCGACGCGGTCGCCGGCCTCATCCGACCGGTCACCCGGCTGCGCCGCATCGATGCGCTGCTGCCCGTGCTGGGCGGGGCGACGCGCGACGGCATGCCGATGGCCAGGCTGCGCGAGACGGCACGGCGTCTCGAGCAGGCGGGCCGGGCGTTGTCGGCCAGCTACTTCCCCGTCCAGCCCTGGCTCGATATCCCCGGTGTGGGCATTGCCGCCGTCGCCGTCACCGACGGTGACCCGGCCACGGCGCTGGAGGCCGCGACGGAATTGGTCCGCGAGATGTGGGACCGGCGCCGCGAATTCGAGCTGCCGAGCTATCCACCCGACCAGGCAGTACGACGTGCGCTGTCGCTGGATGCGGCGACGGTGATCCTATCCGACGCGCCGGACTGCGTTGGGGGCGGCGCGGCTGGCGATGGCCCGGCGGTCCTGGCCGCCTTGCTGCGGATCGCGCCGGAGGTCGAGGCGGTCGTGTTGGTCGTGGACCCGGACGTGAGCCGCGCCGCATTCGCCGTCGGCACCGGCGCCATGCTGCGGACGCAGGTCGGCTCCAGGCTCGATCCGCGCTTCCATGCGCCTGTCATGGTCGAGGCACGGGTCGAAAGCCTGCACGACGGTGCATTCTTCTATGACGCGGGGATAAGCGCCGGGACCCCCGGCACCATGGGGCCGACCGCGGTGATGCGTTGCGGCGGCGTCCGCATCGTCGTGCCGACCCACGCCACCTACGAGTACGGGGACGAGCAATACCGCGCCTGCGGCATCGATTTCCGGGGATGCCGCCTCGCCGCGTTCAAGAACCCGATGAACTTCAGGAACCTCCTCGGCCCCGGTATCGACTGGCTGGCAATCGACGGCCCGGGCCCCACCACGCCGCGGCTCGAGACGATCGCCTGGCAGGTCAAGCACCGGCCCTTCTGGCCCTGCGACGACGCGCCAGAGCCCGTGTTCCTCGACTGACACCCCGACGCAAGCGGAGAGACGATTCAACCATGTCCACCACCACAGGAACGAATGCCCGGCTGGCCTGGCCCGAGGACACGGCGCCGCTGCCCGACCGGCCGGCCGACCCCCGGTTCGCCGCAGGCGTGGCCTGGATCGACGGCCGGATCGTGCCTGTGGAGGAGGCAACCCTGCCGTTGCTCGACTGGGGGTTCCTCCGCTCGGATGCCTGCCAGGAGACGATTTCGGTCTGGAACGGCCAGTTCTTCCGCCTCAGCGATCATCTCGACCGGTTCGAGCGGTCGCTGGGCCGGCTTCGCATGGAGCCGCCACTGCCGCGGGCGGCGATCCACCAGGCGGTGCACGACATGGTGGCGACGGCCGGGTTCTGGCGGGCCTATGTGCAGATCATCATGACCCGGGGGCGTCCGCCCATCGGTAGCCGCGACATCCGTCTGTGCCGGAGCCGGTTCCAGGCGTTCTGCATTCCGTTCGTCTGGATCGCGTCGCCTGAGGTGCAGCAGCGGGGCATGCACGTCCACATCAGCGACCGCGTGCGGATTTCCGCCAGCTCGGTCGATCCGATGGTCAAGCACTACCACTGGCTCGACTTCGAGATGGGGATGTTCGACGCCTTCGATCGGGGGGCCGAGACGGTGGTGCTGGTGGACCAATCCGGGAACGTCACGGAAGGGCCAGGCTTCAACCTGTTCGCGCGCGTTGGGGATCGCCTGCTGACTCCACGCAACGGGATGCTCGACGGCATGACCCGGCGAACCACCATCGAACTGTGCGAGGATCTGGGCATCACGGTCGAGCCCGCCGACCTGCCCGCCGAAATGCTGCGCCGGGCGGACGAGGTGTTCCTGACCACCACGGCCGGCGGGCTAATACCGGTCACCCGCCTCGACGGTGCCGCGATCGGCGACGGCGCCCCTGGCCCCGTCACGGTGCGGTTGCACCGGGAGTATTGGCAGCGCCGGAACCTAGGCTGGAAAGGCGAGCCGGTGACGTATTTCCAGGCGCCTCCGACGCAGGCGGCATAGCTCGACGGCACCCCATCCATTTTCCTCGGCCCAAGGCGGCACCGCCGCCGTTCAGGAGATAACGCCCATGCAACGTCGGTCTTTCCTGCAGGGAACCACAGCCTCGCTGCTGGCCGCGTCCGCGCCCGCGCTCGCCCAGCCGGCTCGGGCCCGCACGCTGCGCTTCGTCCCGCAAGCCAACCTCACCATCCTCGACCCGATCATCACGACAGCGTCCGTCACCACCGCGCATGGCTACTGCGTGTTCGACACGCTCTACGGCGTCGACGCCCAGCTCCGCCCGCAACCGCAGATGGCCGAAGGGACGGAGGTGTCCGATGACGGGCTGACCTATAGCATCCGCCTGCGTGATGGCCTGAAATTCCACGACGGGGAGCCGGTGCGGGGCAGCGACTGTGCTACGAGCCTGCGCCGGTGGAGCCAGCGCGACAGCTTCGGCCAGGCCCTCGCGGCGGCGGTCGGCGCGTGGGAGGCGCCGGACGACAGGACCGTGCGCATCCGCCTGCGGCGACCTTTCCCGCATCTGTTGCGGGCGATCGCCAAGCCGCATTCCTCGCCGGCCTTCATGATGCCGGAGCGGCTAGCGAAGACGGACGTCGCGACGCAGATCACGGAGATGGTGGGCTCGGGGCCGTTTCGGTTCGTGGCCGACGAGTATTTGTCCGGAAGCCGCGTGGTCTACGCGCGTTTCGACGGCTATCAGCCGCGATCCGAACCGGCATCCTGGAGCGCGGGCGGCAAGCAGGTGCATTTTGACCGCCTGGAATGGGTCGTGATCCCGGATTCAGCCACGGCAGCCGCTTCCCTGAAGACAGGTGAGATCGATTGGTGGGAGGCGGCGCTCAGTGACCTCGTGCCGAGCTTGAGCCAGACCCGGGGCGTCGTCGTGACGTCGCTCGATCCGTTCGGCCTCATTCTCGGGCTGCGGTTCAACCATGTCACGCCGCCGTTCGACAACGTGAAGCTGCGCCAGGCCATCCTCTCCGCCGTCACGCAGGACGACTACCTGCAGGCCACCTCCGGGGGCGACCCGAAGACCTACCGCCAGTGCCTTGCGATGTTCCCCTGCGGCCTGCCCGGCGTGACCGAGCTGGGTTCCGAAATGATGCGCCAGCCCCCCGACCTGGCACGCGCCCGCGCGGCCGTCGCGGCATCGGGCTACCGGGGCGAGAAGGTCGTCATCCTGAACCCGACGGACAATCAATACATCATTCCTCTGGGCGAGATTACCGCCGACCTGTTGCGCAAGCTGGGCATGAACGTCGAGCTGCAGACGATGGACTGGGGCACCGTCACCCAGCGACGGACGTCGCGAGAGCCCGTGGAGCGGGGCGGGTGGAGCATCTTCCACACGACGTGGCCGGGTTCGTCCGTCACCAACCCAGCAGAGAATCTGTATATCCGTGGCGCGGGCGCGAACGGGTGGTTCGGCTGGCACGCCAACCCCGAGCTTGAGGAGCAAACCACCGCCTGGCTCAACGCCGGCGATGCGCAGCATGCGCAGCTGCTGCTCGACGATATCCAAAGGAGCGCCTTCAGGTCGGTGCCGATCGTCCCGCTCGGTCAGCTATTCCCGCCTACTGCATACCGGGGCCTGCGCGACATCCTGCCGGCCTCCGCACCGTTCTTCTGGAACGTGAGGCGGGCGTAGTGCCCGCAGCCCGCGCTCCCTCGAAAGATAGGTGCTTTCCCGAGCAGGCCAGAGATAACGAAACGCCCGGATTTGACAGATAAGGCATCAGCGTGGAGCGCGCTGGCGCGGCTTTTTAAATGGAACAAAGGGTTGCGCCATTCCGACTGCGAAAGAGTGTGCTGGCGGTGGTGAGCGAAATCACCGACAGGCGGCACCTACCTTGGCGGCCTAATCGCCTGTCATAATTGAAAATTTACTCCAACGCCTTTCCGCTTTGCCCCCTTATCTGACAAATCCGGGCGTTTCGTTATCTCGGGCCGGCGGGTTTGAGGGCGGTGTAGCGCAACAATCTGGGTGACATTCGTCCTGATTGTCGCGGCGCAGGACGGCGTCCAGCAAGGACTACACTCGACCGGCTGTGATGACCTTGGCTTGTGGCCTTCGTTGACGCCGCGCGCCGTGGCGACGAAAGCGACAGGAACGTCGCCACATAACCCTGAATATAAGACGCGAGAAGGGCGATTATCACGTCTTAATGTGTGGTATACGGCTCAATATGGTCCGTTCGTTCTCCGAAGCCCGCAGGCGCCAGCTCTCCCGCCTGGACGGCGCCAAGCCGCCGACCGCGCGCGCCGCCATGGCGCTGGCGAAGTCCCAGGCCTACCAGGACGCAGCGGATGCACCTGCAACACTGCGGGCCTACGCCGCCGACCTCGCCAACTTCGAGGCCTGGTGCGGCAAACATGGTCTTCCGCCGATGCCGGCCACCCCCGACATCGTCGGCGCCTATCTTGCCGCCGCCGGCGAAGGCTACGCCATGCCGACCTTGCGCCGCCGCGTCGCGGCCATTGCCCGCGCTTGTGGCGTGGCGGGCCATCCGCTCGACACCAAACACCCGGCGATCCGCGAGACGCTGCGCGGCATTGGGCGCACGCATGGTGGCCGCTCCCGGCGCGCGGCGGCGCTGACCACGACGGAGATCAGAAAGCTGAGCCGTGCCTGCGGGGCCACCCTCGCCGGCGCCCGCGACCGCGCCCTGTTCCTGCTCGGCTTCGCGGGCGCCTTGCGTCGCTCGGAGCTGGTCGGCCTGGATGTCGGGCACGTCACCTGGACCGACGACGGCCTCACGCTGCTGATCGAACGCTCCAAGACCGACACGGAGGGGGAAGGTGCCGAAATCACCATTCCCCGTGGCCGATCCGACGAGACTTGCCCGGTGGCGGCCTTGCGGACCTGGCTAGCAGCGGCCGAGGTCACCGCGGGTCCCCTCTTCCGCAAGGTCAACCGCGGCGGCGTCGTTGAGACGGCGCGGCTGAGTCCGGACGCGGTGCGCCAAATCCTGCTGAAGCGCGCCGCCCAGGCTGGGCTGAAGGGGACCTTGTCCGAGCCGGTCAGCCCGCACGGCCTGCGGGCCGGCTTTGTGACGACCGCCTACCGCAACGGCGTGCCGGACGAGGAGATCATGGGCCACACGCGGCACCGCAGCCTGACCACCATGCGCAGCTATGTCCGGCGGGCAAAGCTCGGCCAGACCAGCCCGGCTGGCAAGGTCGGTCTTTGACCGAAAGCCCATATCTCGGCCTACACGCCTCACCTCTCTGCTCGCGAGACGGCGAACCCATATCACCTATGATAATTCCCGTTATCGCAGCTCAACGGCGAAATCGACCTGGCGTCGCCGCGCCATCGTGTGTATGATACGCACCATGAAAAGCGCCGAGCTGATCCGGGACCTGAAAGCGGCTGGATGGATCCTGGATCGGGTGCGTGGCTCCCATCATGTGTTCAAGCATCCCGACCGCCCCGGTCATGTCGTGGTGCCCCACCCGAAAAAGGATCTCGGCACCGGCCTGGTGGCGGCGATCCGCAAACAGGCCGGCCTGTAAGGAGAGAGCATGCGCTATCCCATCGCCATCGAACCCGGAACCGACACCACCGTCTTCGGCGTGATCGTGCCCGATCTGCCCGGCTGTTTCTCCGCCGGCGACACGCTCGACGACGCCATGGCCGGCGCCGAGGAAGCTGCGGCCGCCTGGATCGATGCCGCGCTGGACGCGGGCAGCGCCATTCCCCCGCCGTCCAACCTGGAAGCCCTGCGCCGGCTGCCGGACTACGCCGGATGGACCTTCGGCGTCATCACGCTGGATCCGGCCTTGCTCGATGACACAATTGAGCGGGTGAACATCACCCTGCCGCGGCGGGTGCTGAAGCGTCTTGATGCCCTGGCCCGCGCCGCCGGTGAAAGCCGTTCCGGCTATATCGCCCATCTGACGCTGGAAGAGCGCGCCGCATAGATTCGATCCAGAAGGCCGTTTCGTTAGAAGCTATGAGGCAGCCGGGAAGCACGGCACCATCCCTACTTCAACCCAATCCGCCATGGTTTTCCGCACAGAAAATCTGGCCGACTTTCCAGGCGTAGAGGCCAGTTTTAGTGGATGACGGAAATCAGTTGTTTGCCGTCACCCGCCCACAATCCCACCATGGACGGCGGAAAGGCATAAATGCCCGCAGAACCACAAAAATTGCCGCCGCCGTTCCACTTTTGTCCGCTTATGCGTACCAGAAGGCTGTTTCGTGAGTTCTGGCCTCCGTGGATTTGACGACTTTCGTTCACGGCGGGTCGGTCGTTCCGGTGAGGAACTCATACGAATTTGAGCGGGGTCCCGGTTCGGCTCTTCGACACCCGAGCCGTGTCCGGCACTGGCCCGGTCGTTGATTCCGTTTACTCGCGGTATTGCACGAGCAACTGCACCAGCTGCGCCTTGGAGAATTGCAGCACCCCGTCACGGTTAAGATGGTCGGAGTTGTAATAGAGCGCGTCCTTTGCTACCGCCCCCGATCAATCCCGGAATACAATGTCCTGTTGTCGCGCCATTTCGGCGATCTCGGTTCCGAACTCAGCCTCGCCGGGGATCAACCCGGCGAAGCGCGCCGGGATCGGCGGCCGGATCACGATCAGCCGGATGCCGCGCTCGCGCAGGAAGCGGGCGAAATCCGTGAAGGCGTCACGGTAACGCTGCACGGTCGCAGGGTCCGGCCTGGTGGGATACATATACTGGATGCGCTGC
Source organism: Acetobacteraceae bacterium (assembly GCA_003133265.1). GTDB lineage: Bacteria > Pseudomonadota > Alphaproteobacteria > Acetobacterales > Acetobacteraceae > PALSA-911. The sequence continues at coordinate 3,830 of PKWQ01000425.1, read as the reverse complement.
CGGTCGAGATAGGCGATCGGCCGATAGACCGTGTGAAAATTCTTCGCCTCAGCTTCGGTCACATCCGGCTCGAACCGGCCGGGGTTGTTGATCTTGGAGAAGCCGCTGAGATAGTCGGGCAGATTCGGCTGTGCCCAGGGATATCGCCATAGCGTCGCAACCAGGGCGGGATCGAACGGCGCGCGCGCGAATGCGCTGGCATCGGCCACCCGCGCCTCGTTCCACTGCGCCGACTGGAACGCAAACGAGTCGAGGAAGTAAAGCACGTTGCGCGTCGTGTGCGCAGCCAGGAAATAATCGACCATCAACCGCGCCGGCAGTACCCCGCCGCCTTCGATCGAGAGATTGATGATGTGCGTCCCACTCGCCTCCTGCAGCAGCCGGTTCATGTCCTCGAAGTCGAACGGCATGGCGTGCGAGGCGCCGACGATGACGTAGTCGTATTGCCGCAACGGCGCGGTGCCGATCATGAAGAACCGGTTGCGCTGCCCGTAGTGGTAGACCAGCGCCTCCGACGCGGCGTAGAGGCATAGGTAGAGAAGCAATCCGATCAGCACGAACAGGATCGCGCGCCGCTTGCGTATCCCGAGGGCCACACCTGGACCAGACGCCATCTGATTTCACCGCGCTAGAACTGCATGTAGACGAACCGGTTCAGGCCCCACACGCCGAGCACAAGCAGCGCCGCCATCAGCCCGTAATAGGCACCCCATCGCACCGCCACCGGCCATCGTGCCAGAACAGCGCGCACGCCGATCCGCTCGTCGAGCACCTCCACGCTGATCAGGAACGAGACCAAAACGACCGCAAGCCCGAACTCCCCGGTCCAGTTGTAGTTGCGCGCGAACACGCCAAGCCGCGGCAGCGCCGCATGGATGCGCGTGATCACCGTCACCGCATCCTTGAGCGAGGCTGCCCGAAAAAAGATCCAGGCGAACGCGATCAAGTGGAAGGTCAGTAGCACGCTCGCCGCCGCCGTGAGCCATGCCGGCAGGCGGAGCCGCCGCGCCAGCCGCCCGCGCGCGCCGCCAAGCGCGGCATGAATGATCTGATACAATCCGTTCAATCCACCCCACACCACGAAGGTCCAGTTTGCGCCGTGCCATAGGCCGCTGACCAAGAACACCGCCAACACATTCAGGTGGCGCAGGGGCAGCGACACACGGCTGCCGCCGAGGGGTATGTAGAGGTAGTCGCGGAACCAGGCCATCAGCGAGATGTGCCAGCGCCGGCTCCAGAACTCGTGTATCGACCGTGCCAAATAGGGCCTGCGGAAATTCCCCATCAGGTCGAAGCCGAGCACGCGCGCCGCGCCGATCGCGATGTCGTAATAGCCGGAGAAGTCGCAGTAGATCTGGAAGGCATAGCAATAGACGGCGAGCACCAACGCGACCGGCGAGGCGAACGCCGGTGCGGCGAATCCGGCATCGGCGAACACCGCCAGCCGGTCCGCGATCACCACCTTCTTGAACAATCCCCACAGCATCAGTTGCGCGCCCGCGGCGACGCGGTCGGCATCGAAGCGGGCGGGCACGGCGAGTTGTGCCAGGAACGGGCCCGCCCGCTCGATCGGGCCGGCCAGCAGCTTGGGGAAGAACGCCACATAAACAGCAAGCCGGCCGGGATGGCGCTCGGCTTCGATGCGGCCGCGATGTACGTCGATCAGGTAGCTAACGCAGGAGAAGGTGAAGAACGAGAGACCGACCGGCAGCACGAGGCCGAGCCGCGGCAACGCGATGTCAGCGAGCGGGCGCGACAGCGCATCCAGCGATCCCGCCACGAAGTTGAAATACTTGAATATGCCCAGCGCCGCCAGTTCCGCCACTACCGCGCCGACGAGCAGCACCCGGCCGGCGTGCGTCCCCCGCCACCTCGCCAGCTTCCACCCCGCGCCATAGGCCACCGCGGCGGCATAGCAGAGCAGCAGCACATACTCCGCCCGGAACGTCGAATAGAAATACAGGCTGACGAGCAACAGGAACGCCCAGCGCCAGCGCGCCGGCGCCGAATAGTGGAGCACGGCGACGATCCCGAAGAAGCCGAGGAACGTCAGCGAGCTGAACAGCATGGCGCGAAGCTCACAACGGCCCGGCGGCGGGACTGCGAAGGTTGTTCCCGAGCTTCAGCAGTTCGGGCGGCACCGCGGGCTGCGGATGCTCGGGGTTGAAGTGCGAGACGAGGTATTGTCGCACCCGCGCGAACTGCTCGTCGCTGAGGTTGACGGTGCGCAGCCGGTGCACGCTCAGCGTCGCGTCCCACTGCGCCTCGGTCTTCTGCGCTCTGGCGATGCGCACGAAGGTGGGGCACGCTGTGCAGCTCTGCAGGATCAGCTCGCGCCCCTCGGCGCAGGTCTGTTTGCCCGCCGCATCGGTCGCCGTGCAGCGGAACACCGCGTCCAGGTTGAGCTGGCTGTCGTCAGCGCGGGCGCCCCACCACATCGTGCCGCCCGCGAGCCCGGCGACCGCCACGCCCAGCACTAGTGCAAACCGCAACGTCACCGACAGATCCTTGCCCTCCACGGCTACGACGGCAGACCGGTGCCGAGCTTCTCCAGTTCCGGCGGCAGCTCGGGCTTCGGGTGCTGCAGGTTGAAATGCGGCACAAGGTACGCTCTGATCTTGGCGTAATCGTCGTCGGAGAGGTCGGGCAGGCGCGACCGGTGCGGCCCGAGCGTGGCGTCCCATTCCTGCTCGGTCTTCTGTGCCTTCACGATCGGCACGAAGGTGTGGCACGCCGTGCAGTTCTGCAGGATCAAGTCGCGCACTTCGGCGCACTGGTCCGCGGTCTGGCCACCGTTCTCACCGTCCTTGCACCAGAAGATCTTGCTGATATCCACGTCGGATTGCGCCCGCGCGCGCGGCGGCGCCAGCACGCCCCCCAGCGCCGCGATCATGACCACCAGCACCGCGCCCAGCACCGCTGCGCGCGGGTAGCCCCCATCATTCGGCTTTGCCATCGAAGATATTGCTCTTTCCGTGAGAGAAGCCGGGGAAGGGCAAGCATCCTTCCCCCGTTTCGCGTGCTGCGTGGACGGTCAGATCCGCGGCCATCCCGCCGAGCACCGCCAGCAGGCGCGCCACGAGCGAAGTCGACCCATCGTGGACGCTCTGCATGCCTGGTTGCAGGACCATGTCGGCCGCGTGTCCGCGGCCTCCGACCTGGCGAAGGCCATTCGCTATGCGATACGGCATTGGCCTGGCCTGGTGGTGTCCCTCGACGACGGTCGCGTCGAGATGGACACCAACGTGGTCGAACGGGCCATCCGACCCAATACCCTGACCCGCAAGAACGCGCTGTTCGCCGGTTCCGACGGTGGTGCACGGCACTGGGCGATCGCGATGACGCTGATCCAGACAGCGAAACTGAACGGAATCGACCCGATGGCCTGGCTCACCGATGTGCTGGAACGCGTCGTCTCCGGGCGAACCAAGTCTCATGAGCTGCACAGCCTGCTGCCCTGGAACTGGCAGGCACCGAACGGCACCGGCGCGAGCACCCAACCACGCGCCTTGGCCGCATGATCGACCATCCAGAGACCGTCGAGCGCCTCATCGCGAAGCTGAACGAGGCTTTGCCAATCCCGGCCCGCGTGACGCCAGAACTCCAGGCATCGCTACAGGGGCAGACCGGAGGCGTGATCCCAGCGCAGTGTGCGGTCACGTGGATTTACTACATGGGCGATGAGGGCGGGATCGTTTGCAAGCTCGACCTCGGTTCGACCGTCGAGAAGGCAGCATTTACCTCGATCACCCATTTGCGCTTTGATCCAAGGCTACCCTTGGCCCGCGAAATCACCGCCTATCAGAAGCACCGCGTCAAACGCCTCCGGC
>PKWQ01000191.1:11516-11688 GCA_003133265.1 Acetobacteraceae bacterium | reverse complement strand
ACGGCCGGGCCCGGCGATGCCGGCGATGCCGCCACTCACGCTGATCAGCACCGCCTCAGCCAGAAACTGCAACAGCACATGCAGTCGGCGGGCCCCGATCGCCATGCGCAGACCGATCTCGCGGGTCCGCTCGGTGACCGAGACCAGCAGGATGTTCATGATGCCGATGCCG
>PKWQ01000191.1:0-11422 GCA_003133265.1 Acetobacteraceae bacterium | reverse complement strand
GACATAGCCGGTCAGCCGCGACTGTAGCGCATAGGGATTGGGCGGCGGCAGATAGGCCCAGTTGATCGGCGTCTGTTGCAGGCTCGGCGCGGCGACGCCGAGCACCTTGTGCTCGCCGGTGGTAAACGGGACCATGACCACGTCGTCCTGGTCCATCCCGAAGGCCGTCTGTCCCTTGGCGGCCAGCAGGCCGATGACGCGCAGCGGCACGCCCTTCACCTCCACGAGGGCGCCGATCGGGTTCTCTGTCGTGCCGAAAAGCTGCAGCGCAACGGTCTGGCCGAGCAGAACGACCAGCGCCACCTTGGCATCGTCATCTTGCGTAATGGCGCGGCCGGTTGCGATCTGCCAGTTGGTGACCGGCGGATAGTTGGGACTGACGCCCTGGATGGTGGTGGTCCAGTTCTGATTGCCGTACTGCACCTGACCGTTCTGGCGGATCAGGTAGCTGACACTGATCACCGCCGGGTCCTCGCGGCGGATCGCCTGCGCGTCACTGACCGTGAGGGTCGAGGCGCTGCCGGACCCGGAGCGAACACCACCCGACGTGACAGCGCCCGGCACCACCACCAACAGGTTGGTGCCGAGGCTCTCGATCTGCTTGCGCACCGCCTCGTTGGCGCCCTGGCCGACCGCGACCATGACGATCAGGGCCGCGACCCCGATGAACACGCCGAGCATGGTCAGTGCCGAGCGCATCCGGTTGCGCCCGATCGCCTGCATGGCGGCAGCCAGGATCATCAGCCCGAACGCCCAGAAGGTGCCAGCCCAGCGCGCCGTGACGGCAGTCGTCTCGTCCGCCGCGGGCAAGATGGTGTTTCGAACGACGGTCGGCGGCGGCGGCCGCTCGTGCTGGCGCACATCGGAGACGATCTGGCCGTCGCGCATCGNNTTGCCGGTCGGCTCGTCGGCCAGCAGCAGGCTCGGCTCGTTGATCAGCGCGCGGGCGATGGCGACGCGCTGCTGCTGTCCGCCGGAGAGCTGGCCCGGCGTGTTGCGCTCGCGGTCCGTGAGGCCGAGCAGGGCGAGTGCCGCACGGGCGCGCACGAGGCGTGGCGCGCTGCGCACCGGCCCCGAGCTGGCATAGAACAGCGGCAGCGCGACGTTCTCTATCGCGCTGGTACGCGCAAGCAGGTTGAAGCTCTGGAACACGAAGCCGAGCCGCTCGCTACGGATGCGCGCCAGCGCCGGCTCGTCAAGCCCGGCGACGTCGACCCCGTCCAGGAAGTATTGGCCGCTGCTTGGCCGGTCGAGGCCGCCGAGAATCGCCATCAGCGTCGACTTGCCCGAGCCGGACGAACCCATGATCGCGACGAACTCGCCGCGCTCGATCACCAGGCTGACGCCGTTCAGCGCGCGGACCTCGACATCGCCCGCGCGATAGATCCGCGTGACGTTCTCGACGCGGATCACCTGGTCCGTCATACCGCTGGACCTCAGAGCCGTGGCGGCGGCGGCGCGGCGCTGCCAGCGGCGCCGCGCCGCTCGGAGACGATCACCTGATCGCCGGGTTTCACGTCGCCCGACACGACCTCGGTGAAGGTGTCGTCGTCGAGGCCGAGCACCACGGGAACGGAGACCGCGCGTCCGTCGCGCAGCAGCCAGAGCCGTGTCTCTCCTGCTTTGCCCGGGGCGGAGACGATGCCGGGCGTGTAGCGCAGCGCCTGGTCCGGCACGCGAACAACGTCCGTGCGCTGGTCGATGACGATCTGGGTGGAGGCCGTCATTCCTGGCTTCAGCGCCAGATCGGTGTTGTCGACCCCAACCACCACATCGTAGGTCACGACGTTCTGGACCGTCTGCGGCGACTGGCGTGCCTGCACGACGGCACCCTGGAATATGCGCTTGGGAAAAGCGTCCACGGTGAAGCTGGCCTTGTCGCCTTCCTTCACGCCGCCGATGTCGCTCTCGCTGACATTGGTATCGACCTGCATCTTCGTCAGATCGGTGGCGATCAGGAACAGCGTGGGCGTCTGGAACGTCGCCGCGACCGTCTGCCCCATGGTCACGTTGCGCGACACCACGGTGCCATCGACCGGCGAGGCGATGTTGGTGTAGCCGAGATTGACGTTCGCGGCGTCCAGCACGGCCTGGCGCTGCTCGATGGTCGCCTGATCCAGCACGATTGTCGCCTGGACCTCCTCATATACCGCCTTGGCATTGTCGGCGATGTCCTGCGAGGTGTAGTTGCGCTGCGCAAGCAGGCGATTGCGATCGTAATTGATTTTGGCGTAGGCAAGGCTCGCCTTGTCCTTTTCCAGCTGGGCCTTGGCGATGTCGAGATTGGCCTTGCACTGATCGACGACGCTCTGATACGGGCGTGGGTCGATCTTCGCGCAGATCTGGTTCTGCTTTACCTGGGTGTTGTAGTCGCAATAGAGCTTCTGGATCACGCCGGAGACGTATGTGCCGACGATGATGGTCAGCACCGGGTTGACCGTGCCGGTTGCCGTCACCGTGCGGGTGACGGGGCCGCGCACGATCGGGGCGGTGGTATAGTGAACCGGCGCCTCGCGGTGCGTCGCCCACCATCCCGCCGCCGCCAACCCCAGCAACAGAAGAGCCACGCCGCCTGCGACTACCCAAGCTCCACCAAGGAACGGTCGGTGCGATACCGGGGGTGCATGATTCACGTCAGACATCAGCTGCTCCATGCCCGCAGGCGGCGCGCTGTGCCAAACATTAGGCCGGCCACGTCGGTTTTGCGTTGACCCAGATCAAGCATCCACGGCGCGCTGGCTTTCAGGCAAGGACACTTGCCGCGCCGCCGCCCGTGGATTCCAGCGTGCGCAGCGTCAGCGCCTCGAAATCCCGCACCCAGCCGCGCGTGTCGCCGAGTGGCGAGCCGCGGATCGTCTCGCGCAGACCGCGCCGCAGCGCGCGCCGGCGTTCCACATCCGCGGCCAGGGCGACCGCTGCGTCCACATACGCATCCGGCGTATCGACCGCGAGATCGCGCAGGCCGGCATTGACCAGGTTGCTGAAGCTCAGCCGCTCGAAGAACGCGGGGCCGACCAGGCTGACAGTCGGCACGCCCATCCATAGGCATTCGCACGTCGTCGTGCCGCCGGTCTGCGGCAGCGTGTCCAGCGCGATGTCGATGTCGTTGTAATGCGCCATATGCTGGCCGCGCACCGCGGCATAGACCAGCCGGTCGGCCGCGATCCCATGCCGCGCGAAGGCGCGCGCCATCCCCTCGCGGAACGTGGCGACCCCTGCCTCCGGCCGCACCATCAGAAACCGGCTGTCCGGCACGCGCCGCAGGACGCGCGCCCAGAGCGCGATCACCTCCGGCGAGTATTTGTAGGGATTGTTCATGGTGCCGAAGGTCAGCCGGCCGGCACGCTTCTCCGGTAGTTCCGGCAAAATCGGATGGTCGGTGAAGCCCAGCCGGCCAAGGCTTACCCAGCTCGACGGCATCTCGAAGGGTTGCTCCAGCAGCAACCGTGGATCGGGCGGCTTCAGATACGGGTCCACCAGGATGTGACCGATCCGGCTCAGCCCGGAGGAGTGCGGATAGCCCAACCAACTCACCTGAACCGGCGCCGGCTGGTGCGCCATCACTTCAAGGCGATTGAGGTGGGTCGAACCGCCAAGCTCGAACAGGATGTCCAGCCGGTCGTCGGCGATGCGCCGCGCGATGTCCTGCTCCGGCATGTTCGGCATCCGCCGGAAGCCCGCGATCTGACCGGCGATCTGCCGCTGCACCGCGTCGGGCGCGCCGGGATTAAAGGAATAGGCGAACAGCTCGAATCGCTCGCGGTCGTAATGGTCGAAAATCGGCAGCGCGAAATAGCTGACCGGATGGTGCCGCAGATCGGACGAGACGAAGCCGACGCGGATACGCGGCCCCGGCGGTGCCCTCTGGGTGCGAAGCGGCACCGGCTTCGCCTCGTAGCGCTCGCCCCATTGCCGATGGCAGTCCATCAATGTCAGCCGGTCCTGCATGGTCCGTACGCGGCCCAGTTGCGCATGCAGCGCGCCGACCACGTTGCGGCGCACCCAATAGTCCAGCAGCACAGTGCGATCCGGGAACAGCGCGTCGAACGCCGCGAGCGCGTCCAGATCGGCGACGCGCAGCAACGCGCTCTGCACCGCGTGCGCGCTCGCTGGATGCAGCACCCCGCGCGCGACCATCTGGCGCGCGATGGCGGCGGCTTCCGCGATATGGGCCGCCTCGTTGCCATAGCGGCTGTTCAACAGGCTCCAGCACAGCTTTCCCTGGGCATGGTCATCGTCCGGGCGCAGCGCGACGGCGCGGCGGTAATGCTCGTTTGCCGGCTCTCGCCGCTCCTCCGACAACAGCGCATCGGCGAGCGCCAGATGCAGGTCGGCATGCTCCGGCGCCCGCGCCAGCAGTTCGCGCAGCAGCGCGGCGGCCGGCTTGGCGTGCCCGGACAGGCGCAGCATCTGCGCCTTGACCAGCAGCAGATCCACATCGTCCGGCTGCACACAAAGCGCGGCGTCGAGGTCCGCCAGCGCGGCGTCGACACGTCCCGCCATGAAATGCGCGCGCGCGCGATCGCGCAGCGCCGCGATGGAACCCGGCAGCTCCGCCACAGCCTGGTCGAGCCGGGTCATCGCCTCCGCATCGCGCCCGGCGCGCGCCAGCGCGTTGCCGAGCAGGCGCAGCGTATCGGTTCGCTGCGGCGACGCCGCCAGCCCACGCATGTAGGCATCCACCGCCGGCTCCGCCGCCTCCATGTCGAGGTGGACGTTGCCGAGATTGATCCAGGCGGTTTCGTTGTTGGGATCGAGCACCGCAGCCCGCTCCAGGCAGGCACGGGCACCGACGAAATCCCCGCGTTGGCGGTGCAGCACACCCAGCAGATTGAGCGCCGCCGGGTGATCCGGCTGCTGCGCCAGCACCGCTTGCACCGCCGCGCGCGCCTCCTCCCGCCGGTCGGCGCGGAACAGCCGCGCCGCATGGTCGTACTCCGCGGGCGGCGAGGGCTGTGTCACACCACCGGCCGCCGACCATAACGCCGCGAGCCCGTCTTCCAGCGTGATCGATGGCGCGAACCCGGTCGCGCGCAGCCGTGCGATATCGGCCGCCATCACCGGCGGCTCGCCGCCACGGCGCGCGCCCACGGCCAGCAGGTCGGGCCGTCCGGCCAACCGCGCCGCGATGGCGGCGAGCGCACCGACCGTCACCGGCCGCCCGGATGCGACATTGACCGCGCCGTCTACGTTCCCCGCCAGCAGATGCGCCAGCGCCCGTCCGGCATCGGCGACATGCATGAAATCCCGCACCGCGTCGCCCGCCCCGATCTCGGCCCGCCGCCCCTCGCGCAGCGCCGACAGCAGCCCCGGCACCAGCCGTGCCGGCGCCTCGTGCGGCCCGTACAGGTGAAACAGCCGAGCCCAGNNCAGCCCGATCTCCGCCTGCGTGGCGAACGCCGCCATCAGCCGGTGCAACGCATCCTTCGCCGTGCCGTACAAAGACGCCGGACGGCACGGATCGTCCTCCCGCCACGGCCGCGCGGCTGGTGCGGCCCAGTCGTATTCCGCGCAACTTCCCACCATCAGCATCCGCCGCGCACCCAGCTCCGTCGCCGCCCGCGCCAGATCGAGGGAGGCCGCGACCCAATCGAGATTGGCGGGCGCGGACCAGAACGCACCGTGCCGCGTCACCCACGCGCAATGCAGCAGCGCCTGCGGCCGCACCGCCGCCACCAATTGCCGCCGCGCGGCCTGATCCAGCAGATCGGCGCGATACCAGCGCGCGCGTGCGTCCGTCACTATGTTGCCGACCGCATGGACCTCGTACGACAGATCGAGCAGCGGCCCGATCGTCTGCCGCCCGAGGAAGCCGGACGCGCCGGTCAGCAGCACACGCGGCGCGCTCATGGCAGGTAATCCGGCCATGCGGTGTCGCGATCGGAGATCACCTCCGGAGGAAACGGCCAGCCGATCTCGAAGGCCGGGTCGTTCCAACGCACGCCGTGGGCGCGCCGCGGATCGTGATCGCGATCGATCTGGTACAGCACCGCCGCGTCGTCGGTCAGCGCCAGCAGGCCATGCGCGCATCCGGCCGGCACCAGCAGCCCCTGCCCGTTCGCGGCCCTCAACTCGGTGCCGAAGGCGCGCCGGAAGGTCGGCGACCCGGGCCGCAGATCGAGCGCCACGTCGAACACCGCGCCGGCGATGCAGTGGACGATCTTGGTTTCTTCCGACGGCGCCGACTGGAAGTGCAACCCACGCAGCGTGCCGCGCCGCGCCGACCGCGACAGGCTTGTCTGGCGCGGCGAAAATGCGATGCCGTGCGCCGCCAGGGTGGCAACNNCGTCGGCGATGTTCCAGGGCAGCACCAGCAGAAAATCCGGCCGCGCTACCCGCAGCCGGTCCGGCGGCACGATCGGAATGCGGCAGCCCGGCATGCGGTGCCCTTGCTTGAGCGGGTTGGCATCGGCGACGAACATGATGTCGGCCGGACTGGCGCCGGCGGCGTTCAGCAGCATCGTGCCCTTCGCCGCCGCACCATAGGCCGCAACCGTCCTGCCATCCACCCGCGCCTGATCGAGAAATTCTCTCAGCCCGCCGACCACGCGCGCCGCCGCATCGGCGAGCGTCCGGTAGCGTTCCGGCTGCTCCAGCCCGGCCGCACGCTCCGCCGCGATGACGCGGTCGAGCGCCGATGTCGCCGGGTGCCGCCCGCTCCCCGCGTGCCGCACCAGCAGCCGCAGGCTGCCACCATGCGTCGGCAACGTCTCCACGTCGAACACGGCCAACCCAGCCGCCGCCAGTATCGCACGCAGCACGGAAGCCGAAAAATAGAAGACATGCTCGTGATAGATCGTGTCGAACTGTGCGCCGTCCAACATCGCCAGCACATGCGGCACCTCGATCGACAGCACGCCGCCCGGTGCGAGTGCGAGCGCCAGACCGCGCACGAAATCCATCAGCGCCGGGACATGCGCCAGCACGTTGTTGGCGACCAGCAGATCGGCCCGTTTGCCGCTCCGCGCCAGCATCGCCGCCGTCTGTTCACCGAAGAACGCCGTCAGCGTCGACACACCGCGCCGCCGCGCCTCCGCAGCGACATTGGCCGCGGGATCGACGCCAAGGCAGGGAATGCCACGCGCCACGAACTCCCGCAGCAGAGTACCGTCGTTGCTGCCCACCTCGATCACCAGATTTTCGCTGGTCAGGCCGAAGCGGTCCACCGCCATACCGGCGAAGCGCGCGGCGTGATCGCGCCAGAACGCGGACACTGACGACAGGTAACGATAGTCGCCGAACATCGCCGCCGGATCGGCGGTCTGTTCCAACTGCACCAACAAGCATGCCGAGCAGACCATGACACGCAGCGGAAAGCGCGGGTCGGGCGCAGCGGGCGCGTCCATCGGCACCAGGTTGTTGGCCAGCGGCTGGTCGCCGAAATCGCATGCCTCGCACGTCAGATCCGCGCCGCAGAAGCGACAGGCGACCGGCGGCGTCATGACATCATCCACGCCTCGATCTGTGCATGGCCGACGCGGCGCATGTCCTCCCCGCGCCATGCGGCCGCATGCCACGCGGCGGTCGATGCGACGGCGCGCCCAATATCCGTTGTGGTGCGCCATCCGAGCGTGCGCAGCGCGCGGCTGGAATCGAGAAGCAGCGTCGTCGTCTCGGCGAACGCCGCCTCGCCCTGCCGCCAACCGCGCGTCGCGCCAAGTACAAATTGCAGCCGCTCCGCCAACGCCGCCGCGGTGATCGCCGCCTCCGCATCCGGTCCAAAATTCAGCGCCGGCGGCGCATCGTCATGGCACAGCTTTTGTGCGTACAGCAGATATCCCGCCAGCACATCCAGCACATACTGCCACGGCCGCACCGCCCCTGGCCGCCTCAGCATCAGCGTCTCGTCCGCGCGATGGGCGCGGATCACGTCTGGCGCCAACCGCCCGGCCGCGATATCGCCGCCCCCCAGCACATTGCCCGCCCGTGCCGTCGCCACCCGGCAGCCGGTGTCGCGCAGCCGCTCCCGCCAGCACGAGACCACATGCTCCACCGCCGCTTTCGACGCGCTGTACGGATCGGCGCCGCCGAGCGGACTGTCCTCGTCAAACGCCGCGCCGTCACCGGCGAGGCGATAGACCTTGTCGCTCGTCACCACCAGCGCGACCGCGACCGGCATCGTACGCAGCGCTTCGAGCAGATGTGCGGTTCCCATCACATTGGTTGCGAACGTCTCCAGCGGGCGCACATGGCCAACGCCCACCAGCGCCTGCGCCGCCAGATGCAACACGATCTCCGGTCGCGCCCGGCGCACCGCGTTTGCGACGGCGACGGCATCGCGCATGTCGGTACTCTCGCCCTCCACCGGAGGCCGCATCGCGGCGAACGCGCCGTCCGGCTCCGCCAGCAGGGCGAGGCCGCTTGCGTGCGCGCCGAGATGATCGAGCAGCAGGCACAGCCAGGCACCCTTGAACCCGGTGTGGCCGGTTACCAGCACGCGCCGCCCGGCCCAGAACGCCGGGTCCGGCCAAACACCGGTCATTCCCACAGCTTCCACGGTGCCGCCCCAGTGTCCCACAGCGCGTTCAGGGCAAGCTTCTCGCGCAACGTGTCCATCGGTTGCCAGAAACCGGCATGGCTGAACGCCGCAAGCTGGCCATCCCGTGCCAGACCCTGCAAAGGCTCCCGCTCGAACACCGTCGCGTCACCCTCGATCAGATCGAGTACGCCCGGAGACAATACGAAGAAGCCGCCGTTGACCCAACCCTCGATCGGCGCGTCGGTGAAACTGGTGACGACATCGCCCGCGAGCCGCAACCCGCCAAAGCGCGGCGGCGGCCGCACCGCGGTGACGGTCGCAAGTCGGCCATGTGCACGATGGAACGCGATCGAGCGCGCGATGTCGATGTCGCCGAGGCCATCGCCATAGGTCATGCAGAACGGCTCGTCCGACGACAGATAGGATGCGACACGGCGGATGCGTCCGCCCGTCTCGGTGGCGTCGCCGGTGTTCACCAGTGTCACGCGCCAGTCCTCTCCGGTGCGGTTGTGGTAGTCGATCCGGTTGGCGCCGAGATCGACGGTCACATCGGACCTATGCAGCATGTAGCTGGCGAAATACTCCTTGATCACATAGCCCTTGTAGCCGAGGCAGACCACGAAGTCGGTCAGGCCGAAATGCGCATAGAGCCGCATGATGTGCCAAAGGATCGGCCGCCCACCGATCTCCACCATCGGCTTCGGAATCGCGGCGGTCTCTTCCGCCAACCGCGTGCCGCGACCGCCGGCCAGAATCACCACCTTCACGGCGGTGTCTTGTCTCAGGCGGCGATGGGCACTGCCGGCTCGACGGCCTGTCTCTCGGCGGCGGCGATCGTTGCCAGCCGGGCCCTGACGCCATCCAGCACCGGCCCTGTAACCACAAGCTCGGCGCATCCCTCGGCTTCCCAGACGCGGGTGGCGAAGTCGGGGTGCATCCGCACCACGGCGCCGCCATTGTCGAAGTTGCCGCGGTCGTCGACGTCCAGATAGCTCTCCGCCGGCAGCCCCTCGGCCAGCAGCACGTCGTGGCACGCCAGCTCCACATGGTAATACGTCACCGTGTCCATCGGCACCTGCGCGATCGTGCTGTCGTTGATCAGGTATTTCACCGGGATCAGCACGTCGTTCACATAGACCGCGTGATCCGGCGACAGCAGCAGATCGCGATGCGGCCGCCCGGGCCCGAATGCCCCGGCCAGCACCCGCACCGGCCAGACCTGCCTGGGGCGCGAATGGCGGGCGCAGTTCACCTGCCGCTGCCCGACCCAGATCACCGGGGCCAGCTCGTCGCCGAGCAGCACCCGCAGCCTGTCGCCCGCGCGCAGATCCTCCACCGCCACCTCGCCGCGCTCGGTGGCGATCCGCGTGCCGGCCGCGAAGCACGGCAGCACCTGATCCACCAGCCCACCCATCGCCGTCGTCGCATTCGCCATCGAGTCGAAGGTCAGCACCCCCAGCGTGCTGCTATTCGTCATCACCGACACCAACGACCCGCTCTGGCTGAACGTCGCCGCCGCCGTGGTGCCGACAATGATCTGATCGCCCGCCACGAAATTCTGGATCACCTGGGTGTTGTCGAATCCGCCGAAGTCGGCGATGTCCAGCACACCGATGCTGCCGCCGCTGGTGAGGAACTTGATGGTCTGGCCGCTGACCGCCTGGTCCAACTGAATCGTGCCGCCGTTCCCGATCTGCAGCAGCCCGCCGGTACCGTTGACTGTCCCGTTCACCGTCACCAGCCCGCCGGAGATGCTGAGCGTGCCGGCGTTGTTGAGCGTGTCCAGCGTGCCTGGCGCGCTGACGGCCCATGCCGCGCCCGCATCCAGCGCGATCGTACCGAACGCGGCGAACACGAAGCTGCCGGCGCTGTCGGTAACGGTTCCACCGTCGTTGCTGGGGCCGGGGCCGGTCAGGCCGCTCAACGTCCCCTGCGTCCCGCTGGCCAGCTCCAGCGTCGTGCTGCTGCCGGTGGCGTTGTTGCCGAGAACGTGGCCGATGAAGGCGCCGGCGGATTGCAGCACCAACCTCTCCGCGCCGGCGCCGAACACCACCGCGTAGCCGCTCGTGCCGCTGGTGCTTTGGATCAGCCCGTTATTGGTCAGAGTTCCCGCGGCCGCTGTCAGGCCGCCTTCAAAACCGACCCCGACCAGGCCCCCGATCGTCCCGTTGTTCTGAACCACCGCGCCTGCGCCGGGGGCGCCCGCGGCAATCCACACGCCATCGGAACCGCCGAAAATCGTCGCGGTCGATCCAGTGGCGAGGCCATTGACGACAGTGCCGCCGGCGACGAGATGAACGCCCACTCCCGACGCCGCGGAGGCCTGGATGATGCCAAGATTCGTGACGCTGCCGCTGGCGCCCTCGACAACCGCACCCCACTCCAACCCGCTGATCATCGACGCCGCGCTCAGATTCTCGATCGTGCCGCCGTTTCCGAGGAAGGCGCCTATCACCGTCGCGCCGCCGCCGTTGGCCTGGATGGTGCCGTAGTTGAACAGCGATCCCAGATTGCCGAAAACCACGCCATCGACAGGGCCACTGATCAGGGCGGCGGTATCGGACGGTGCGCCGTTGGTCAACGTTCCGCCACCCGCCAGCAAAACGCCCATCGTGCCAGCGCTGGTAATGGTGCCGAAATTGCCCACAATACCGATGCCGGCGCCGATCCACACGCCACTGTCGGCGGGACCGCCAGAGATCAGCGCCGTGAGGTCGCCGATCTCGCCGTTCGTCACGGTGCCGGAGCCGAGATAGACGGCGTCGGAAGCGACGCCCGTGATCGTACCATCGTTGCTGACAACGCCGGCGCCAGCGATCTCCACGCCGTTCTGACCGCCGGAAATCCGCGCCCCGATATTGCCGATCTGTCCGTTGTCGACGGTGCCCGCGCCCAGGAACACGGCCGCGCTCGTCGTCCCACTAGCAGCCTGTCGGCCTTGAT
>PKWQ01000047.1 GCA_003133265.1 Acetobacteraceae bacterium | reverse complement strand
GACGCTGCACGGCAAGCGGGCGTGGCGCGCGCAGCTCGCCGGGCTCACCGCCGGCGAGGCCCAGGGCACCTGCTCGGCCCTGGCCCGGCACAAGACCCTCTGCATCGTGCTGCGCCCCGAGCCGGGGCAGATCGCCAGCCGCTGAACGCGCTGCCACGGCAGCAACATCCTTTTGCCTGATTGATCTGCATAATCCGGCGCCTCTCCAACAGGAAAGAGCGCCGTTCCATGGTATCGCGCATGACCCGCCGGTTTCGCTTCTTTGCCAGATTTGGCGTCCTGATCCTGGTGGCAGGGCTGTTGTCAGGCTGCGTCGTCGTCGAGCCGCACGAGGGACACCACGGCGGCGGCTGGGGGCACTACCGGTAACAGCGCAACGGCTCAGGCGATCGGCACCGACCGCAGCACGTCGATCGCCACCAGATTCCCGTCCTGCTCCATATGCCAGAAGGTCCAGCCATTGCAGGACGGGGCATTCTGCACCGCCGCCCCCACCTGATGGATCGAGCCCCGCGCGGTGCCGCAAACCAGGCTGCCGTCCGCCGTCACGGTGGCCGACACGCGCCGGGCACGATCGTACAGCGTCGCACCCGGCGCGATCAGGCCGCGCTCCACCAGACTGCCGAACGGCACGCGCGGCACGTCGCGCTTGGAGGGAGTGGTGACCTGCCCCAGGAACGGCGCCGGCACGGTCTGCTGAACCCGCCCGATCGCCGCTTCGGCGTAGGCGGGGTGGCGCTCGATGCCGATGAAGTGCCGGTGCAGCCGCTTGGCGACGGCGGCGGTGGTGCCGGTGCCGGCGAACGGATCGAGCACGATGTCCTCGGGCGAGGTGCTGGCCAGCAGCACGCGATGCAACAGCGCCTCCGGCTTCTGCGTCGGATGCAGCTTCAGCCCGTGCTGGTTGCGCATCCGCTCCGCACCGGTGCAGAGCGGGATGAACCAGTCGCTGCGCATCTGGATGTCGTCGTTCAGCGACTTCATCGCCTGGTAGTTGAAGCGGTGCCGGCTGTCGCGGCCGCGCGCCGCCCAGATCATCGTCTCGTGCGCATTGGTGAAGCGCCGGCCGCGAAAATTCGGCATCGGATTGGACTTGCGCCAGATCACGTCGTTCAGAATCCAGAAACCCAGGTCCTGCAGGATCGCGCCGATGCGGAAGATGTTGTGATAGGAGCCGATCACCCACAGCGTGCCGTCCTTGCGCAGCAGCCGGCGGCATTCCGTCAGCCATTCGCGGGTGAACGTGTCATAGGCGGCGAAGTCGGTGAACCGGTCCCAATCCTCGTCCACCCCATCCACCAGACTGTCGTCCGGCCGACGCAGCTCGCCCTTAAGTTGTAGGTTGTACGGAGGATCGGCAAAGACGCAGTCGACCGAGCCCGACGGCAGCATGCGCATCAGGCGAATGCTGTCACCAAGCATGATCTGATCGAGCGGCAGTTCACGAGCGATGTGCACGTCTCTCCTGGGGCAGGTATGGCCAAACGGATGCGTATGGTGACGACCCGCCGGAAGCCGCGTCAATCGGCCAGCGACAAAAGACGCACGGTCCCGAAGCCGGCGCGATGGTGCGCCGTCGCGCCCAGCCGGCGCAACGCTTCCCGGTGCTCGGCGGTGGGATAGCCGGCATTGCCCGCCCAGCCATAGCCGGGATAACGGACATCGAGGCGCTGCATGGCGCGGTCGCGCAGCACCTTGGCGACGATGGAGGCGGCGGCGATGGACAGAGATCGCGCATCGCCACCGATCACGCAGCGCGTCCTGCATGGCAGGTCCGGCGGCCGGTTGCCGTCGATCAACGCGAGGTCCGGCAGGCAGGGCAGCCGCAGCACCGCGCGGCGCATCGCCAGCAGCGAGGCATGCAGGATGTTCAGCCGCCCGATCTCGGCCACCGAGGCGGCCCCGACACCGATCCGGGCATCGCTGGCGCGCAGCGCGAGGTAGGCGGTCTGGCGCTGCCCCGCCGACAGTTTTTTCGAGTCATCCAGCAGCACCGCCAGCGCATCGGGCACCCCGGCGGCAAATATCACGGCAGCGGCGAACACCGGCCCGGCCAGCGGCCCCCGCCCGACCTCGTCCACCCCGGCGACCAACCCGCCCGCTTCTAACTCCAACGTGAAATCCGGCATGGGGTGGGGATAGCAGGTGGCGGGAGTCGGGCCAATCGTGATGGGAGGAACTGTGATCTAGATGGTGCCCGACAAGCAGGGTGGAGATAGGCGTAGCGCTGCTCTCTACACGTAGTGATCAGGAAGATGGAATTATGTCCTCAGCAACATCAAGAAGCATCGCCCAGCCGTAGGACTTATGGCCATATGTATCCCGGGACTGATGCTCGATGACGGTACCTTTCATCCGAACTTCCTCATACCTGGAGATCTTGTTTACCACATCGATAACTCGCCGCATGTTTGAAGGATGCAAGGCTGCGTTTCCCGCCTGCATCCATCGTGCGATCATCTCCCATCTCCGCCCGAGGTCGCCGATCATGCTCAGACGACGTTCCACTTCTCGGACAGAAGCTCCGTCACTTGCCATGTAGCGCTGCAAATTTTCAATATCCAGCAGCAGTTCACGTGCCTTATCCAGCGTGTGATTAGAAGTGAAAAACTGGCTTCCCTCAATCTTGAGGACCGGCACCATTTTCCCCTCTCGTTCACGGACTAGAAATCCATTTTTTGTGCGAACCCCGTCCACACATAGACGCATCAGACCCGGAGCATGCTGGCTCAAAATCTGATACGCCTGCCGGAACCACTGCAACCGAGGAATCGCTGAACGCAATTCCGGCAAGATAGCTAAAGCCTTCTCCCGGAAGACTTTGGCAGCCGTTTCGATCTCAGCAGTTCGAATTTTGATATTGAAGATGCCTCGAGCCTCTTGCCATGACTCGCCGAAAGCCTTGCGTCCGCAAACGTGACCAAGCAAGCCGCGTTGCTCACAGCCATCTGACGGATGGCGGAAAACAACAATGAAGCCGCGCTTATGTGACGTCCGACAAGACTTAAGACCGCATCGAACCTTCTGGCTCAAAGGACCGTATCGATCTTCAATGGCAGCTAGGACCGCGCCATAAGGAATGATTGTGTTGTCTGGAAAACTTTGCATAGCAATCTCCGTCTTAGGGAACCGGCGTCATCACGACGCTGGTGCGAATCGGCGATTCGCTTGAAGATTATGCTTTATAGCATTTTTTCTTGTCGCCTACTTCTTGCGGGCGCGGTCGTATTTTCACCGCCTCCCGGCATTCGGACCACTCACAATTCATGATGGTATTCTAGCGAGCAGCAGGGTGGGTAAGCGAAGCGCCACCCACCAAAGCAACGCGCACAAACACAGACCATTGCGCAATATTTCCCCCTGTGGCCTCAGGCCGGACTCCTCGGGGACAGCGCGAGTGGACGCTTGTGGTGGTGGGTGACGCTTCGGTTACCCACCCTACAACGGCTGCACGGAACCATCCTCGTACCGCCTGAACGGCCCGCGCAGCACCTCCGGTAGCAGCGGCAGCAGCGGCAGCAGCGGCAGNNCAGCAGCGGCAGCAGGCCCGCGACAACGAGCGGCGCCGCGCATAACCACCAATCATGCTGCCGCCCCCTCTAAGCCGAGGAAAGCGACAAGTGCCCGACTCACGGTTCGCATCGTGTCATCGTCAAGATGGCCAAACGCCGCGCCAACTTTCTCCCTTGGCAGGGAAACAGCCCGGTCGATCATCACTTGCGACGCGGCCCGCAAGCCGTTCTCGGCCGAAGGCTGCACGGTGACGCGAAAGGTCGGCCATTCGTGCAGTTCGCTGGTCAGGCGGAGCACGGTAACGGCCCCGAGGCTGCGAAAGGCATCCGCCTGCACGATCAGAGCCGGGCGCGGTTTGCCATAGTCGCCGGAGACGGCAATCGTTACCAGGTCGCCGCGCCTCATGCTTTCCACTCGTCGGCAAAATCATCGCGGTCGAACTCGGTCTCGATCTCGCGCATGACGGCGTATTC
>PKWQ01000389.1 GCA_003133265.1 Acetobacteraceae bacterium | reverse complement strand
CCAGACTTTTGCCACTGTTACCCGCAGGCAGACCAATCCATTGAAATCGCTGGTGAAATCGAAAATTTCCGGGGTTCCGATCGGCGCCCATCGGGCCCCGGCCAAGCGCCCGTTTTTCGCGCTAATTCAATGCTTCGGCCTACAATCGGGGTGGGGTTCCAGTTGGACGCCGCTTCACACTCACTGGACCGAAGAGCGGCAATAATGGGTAACCGAACGTCCTTATGTTGCACTCCTGAAACGCGCAAGGAAGATCGACATCGGGAGATTTCGCGATCGCTGAAGGCCTCGCGGAAGGTGATCGACAAGCGACCGCATTCGAACCTTGACGCGCGAGCGCCGGAACGCGCCTACTTCGACCATCTGCCGCAGGTCGCGGCAGCATGATTTGCGCCGCCGGTGTCGGGGCGTCATTCCGCCAACGGCACATCACAACGTCAGCCGGCAGAGGTTCCACCTATCCAGAGCCGAAACCTGTCCAGACAAAGCCGGCCAACTCTGTCTTCGGTCGGCTTCGCCATCGCAACCGAACGATCCGAACGAAGGGGACTACCTCTAGCGCTATAGAACGACTAGCGCTATAGAACGAGTGACGTGAGATGATGTTTATCAACATCGCCACCAACCAAGAATTGCTTGTGACGGGCATGCTCCTGATGGCTGCGTGCTACGGGGCGGGAGCGCTTTCGTCCCTGCTGGCGCGGTGGTCGGGCCGACTCGCGCTCGGCGTGGGTCACTCGGCCGCGCTTGCGGGGGCCGTGGCAGGCCTGGGCGTGTCGCTCGGCGTTCTCCTCGGCGACCCGGGCCGCACGTTGACCCTGCCGCTCCCGATCCTGTTCCCGTTCGCTCGGCTTTCGCTGTCGGTGGACGGACTCTCGGCCTACTTTCTGCTCGTCATCTCCCTGGTGGCCGTTGCGGCGGCGATCTACGGTCCGGCCTATCTCCAGGCGCACGCGCCCGACGCTGGACCGGCGCGGCGGGCGACGCAGGTGCTCGCGCTGAATGTGTTCCTGGGCTGCATGGCGTTCCTCTGCTGCGCCGGCGACGCGCTGACCTTCCTCTTCTGCTGGGAAGGCATGACGCTCGCCAGCTACGTCCTCGTCGTCTCCGACGACCGGGATGGCGAGAACGCGCGGGCCGGGCTCCTCTACATGGTCATGACCCACGGAGGGACGGCCCTGCTCCTCGTCGCATTCCTTGCCCTGACCGAGCGGGCCGGGGCGTTCGACTTTGCGGGTCTTCGCGCCGCGGCGGGCAGCCTCGACGGCACGACACGAACGACGCTGTTCTTTCTGGCGCTCGGAGGCTTTGCCACCAAGGCCGGCGTCGTCCCTCTCCATGTCTGGCTCCCTCGCGCGCACCCTGCGGCTCCGAGTCACGTCTCGGCGCTGATGTCGGGCGTCATGCTCAAGGTCGCGATCTACGGGATACTGCGCTTCGCCTTCGATCTTCTCGCCCCGGTCGCCGCGCCGCTTCCGCTCTCCTGGGGATGGACGGTGCTGGTGCTGGGCACGAGCTCGGCCGTACTCGGTGTGCTGTACGCGCTCCAGCAGCACGACCTCAAGCGCTTACTCGCGTTCCACAGCGTCGAGAACATCGGGATCATTCTCATCGGGGTGGGACTGGCGATGATACTGTGGCGCCGGGAGGGCGGCGGCGGCGTCCTCGCGACCGTCGCGCTCACCGCGGCACTCCTTCACACCGTCAACCACGCGGCATTCAAAGGCCTTCTGTTCCTCGGCGCGGGCAGCGTCCTGTGCCGCACGCACGTCCGCAACATGGAGGAACTCGGCGGGCTCGCCTCGCGCATGCCCTGGACAGCGGGGCTGTTCCTGCTCGGGGCCGTCGCGATCTCGGCGCTCCCGCCGCTCAACGGGTTCGTCAGCGAGTGGCTCACTTTCCAGGCCCTCCTTGGCGGCGCCAGCCGCTTCCATGGCCCCGCCGGGCTCGGTATGGTTTTCTCCGCGGCGATGCTGGCGCTCACGGGAGGGCTTGCCGCAGCCTGCTTCGTGAAGGCGTTCGGTGTCACGTTCCTCGGTCGCCCGCGCACGCCCCATGCCGAGCATGCCACCGAGGCGCCGGCGAGCATGATCGCCGGCATGGTCTGGCTCGGGGCGCTGTGCGTCGCCCTCGGTGTCGCACCGGGGTACGCGATGCGCCTGCTCGACGCGCCGACCGCCGAATTGCTCCACGGCCCCGGGGCGAGCGCTGTCGTGACGGCTCGGGGGCCGCTGGTGCTGGCGACGGGTCTGACGGCGAACGGGACGGACGCCACAGCCATTTCGATGACGATGCTCGCCGCGCTCCTCGTCGCGCTCGCCGCAATCGCCTGGGTCCTGCGCCGCGGATTGCGGCGCGCACCGCAGCGTGCCGCGCCGACGTGGACCTGCGGGATGCGCCCCAGGGCACGGTTCGACTACACGGCGACCGCGTTTGCCAAGCCTCTCCGGCTCGTCTTCTCGGCGCTGTATCGCCCCCGCCGCGAGGTGACACGCGAGACCGCCGGGACGCCATACGTCGTCCGACGCATCCACTACGCCGGAGAGGTGGTGGACCTCGCGGAGACGCAGATTTACCACCGCGTCGAGCGGGGCATCACAGTGCTCTCGCGGGCCATTCGCGCCCGCAGCACCGGCCGCATCCACGGGTACATCGGGTTTGTGCTCGGCACCCTCGTCGTGGCGCTGCTGCTGTTCGGGGTCGGTCAATGATGACCGGAAGCAGGCCGCTCGGGCTCGTGCTTCTCGAGATGGCCGTTCTCGTGCTGCTCGGGCCGTTCGTCACCGGCGGAGTCCAGAAGCTCAAGGCCCGGATCCAATGTCGGCAGGGGGCAGGGATCCTTCAGCCGTACCGCGACCTCGTCAAACTGCTGCGCAAGGGCACGGTGCAGGCAGACACGGCCTCGGGCTTCTTCCGGTTGATTCCGGTGCTTGTGCTGGCTGCCACGGTGGCAGCGGGCGCACTCGTCCCGGTCGTCCGGGCGGGGCCGCCTGCCTTTCCGTTGGGCGACGCGTTGATGCTCCTCGGGTTGCTCGCGCTGGCCCGCTTCCTCACCGCGGTCGGTGCGCTCGACGCCGGTGGCGCGTTTGGCGGCATGGGGGCCTCGCGGGAGATGACGATCGCGACTCTGGTCGAGCCGGTCATGATGATGGTCGTGTTCTCGATCGCGGTGGCCGCCGGGACGACGGAGCTCGGCACCCTCGCGGCGCACCGCGGGACGTCGTGGATACTCGCCTGGCGCGCGGCGGACTTCCTCGGCTTCGCGGCCATGCTCGTGCTGCTCCCGGCCGAGACGGGCCGCATCCCCGTGGACAATCCAGACACCCATCTCGAGCTCACGATGCTGCACGAAGGCATGCTGATCGAGCACTCCGGGTCGGGGCTCGGCTGCATGCTGCTGGCGTCGCACACCCGACAGATCGTGACCCTCGGCCTCGTGTCGGCCCTGTTCTTCCCGCTCGGACCGGCGGATGGGGCGGGCGCCGCTGGCTTCCTCCTCGGGCTCGGCGCGTTCGCGGCGAAGATCCTCTTGCTCGCAATCTTCCTCGCGCTCGTCGAGTCGTCCTACGCCAAGCTCCGGCTGTTCCGGGTTCCGCAATATCTTGGCATTGGCTTCGTCTGCGCCCTCACCGCGCTGGCGCTGAGCGTCCTATGAGCGCCGAGACGGTCCAGACGATCATTGACGACCTCGGCGCGCTGATGCTGTTCACGATGATTCTCGTTCTCGCGGCAGGTCAGATTACCCGCGCCATCTACGCCGTGGCCGCCCAGTCGGTCCTCATCGCCATCGCCGGCGCGACGCTCGCGATGGCCACCGGGAACCCCGACCTCTGGGTGATTGCCGGCGTCACGCTCACTGTCAAGGCCACCCTGCTGCCGTGGGTGCTGCTCTGGGTCGTCCGGCGCATGAACGTGCGGCGCGAGGTCGAGCCGGTGATTCCCGTCGGCGCGACGCTCGCGCTCGCAGTGGCGGTCGTCGTGATGGCGTTTCATCTGAGTGCCTCACTCGGTTCCCTCCATCAGGCGATCACTGGCAACGCGCTCCCGGTCGGCATCGCCCTGACCCTGCTCGGTGTGCTGGTCATGGCGACCCGCAAGACGGCGCTAACCCAGATGGTAGGCCTCTTCGCGTCGGAGAACGGGATCTTCTTCACGGCGATGGCGGTGACGCAGGGCATGCCGCTCATCATCGAAATCGGCGTGATCCTCGACGTCATCCTCGCCGCGCTGGTCATGACGATCATGGTGCTCCGGGTCCGCTCGACGGTCGATGCCGACATCGCGGACCTGGCCCGACTGAGGGGATGATCCGTGGCTGAGACGCTCCTCTGGATCCTTCCGCTCGTCCCGACCGTCACGGCGCTGCTCATGCTCACGGCGCGCGACCGCCGCATCCTTTCGACCATCGACGTCGGTGGCTCGGCAGTCCTTCTCGCGCTCACGCTCGTGCTCGCGGGCGAGGTGCGAACCGGTGGCCCGCAGGCGTTCGGCGTCTTCCGCGTGGACGACCTCGGGCTCGTCTTCCTCCTCCTCCTCGTCGTCCTCACGCTGGCTGTAGCCATCTACACGGTGGGGTGGCTCAAGCAGGCGGTGGCGGTCGGCAACATGAACGCCGACGCGCTGCGGCCCTACTTCGCTCTGCTGCACGCCTTCGTCGCAACGATGGTAGTGACGATCCTCGCCGACAACCTCGGAGTCCTCTGGATCGCGATGGAAGGGACGACCATCACCTCAGCCGTCCTCATCGGCTACCACGGCCATCAGCACGGACTGGAAGCGGCGTGGAAGTACATCATCGTGACGACCATAGGCATCTCCTTCGGCCTGTTTGGCACGGTGCTCGTCTATGCCGCCGCCGCCGGCGTCGGCGGAGGTGGCGGCTCGGTCGCGGACGCCATGAGCTGGTCGGCGATCATGCGGGTCGCTCCCTCGCTCGACCCGGGCATCGTCCGGATCGGCTTCATCTTCGTGATGGTCGGCTACGGCACCAAGGCCGGTCTCGCACCCATGCATCTGTGGCTGCCGGACGCGCCCATAGCCAGGCGCCCACGCCGGTCTCGGCGTTGCTCTCGGGCGTTCTCATCAAGTGCGCGCTCCTCGCGATCATCCGGTTCCAGACGATCGCCGCCGCGGCGTGTGGCGCGGCGTTCCCGCAGCAGGTGTTGCTGATCTTCGGCCTCATCTCGGTCGTCGTGGCGACGCCGTTCATCCTGTCTCAGCGCGACATCAAGCGCCTCCTCGGCTACCACAGTGTCGAGCACGTCGGGATCGTGGCACTCGGCCTCGGCTTCGGCGGTGAGGTCGGTACCTATGGCGCGCTGCTGCATGTGGTAAACCATGGCGTCACCAAGGCCCTCGCGTTCCTGGCCGCCGGCACGGCCATCGCCCGCTACGACTCGCGCAACATGCGGGCCATCCGGGGCATGTTCGCCGTGGCGCCGATCGCTGCGACGCTCCTCATGATCGCGGCGCTGTCGCTCGCCGGCGTGCCGCCATTCTCGATCTTCGTGAGCGAGCTCTTGGTGCTGCGCGCCGGCATCGGCCACGGTCACTGGCTGGCGATCGCGATCTTTCTCGCGATGGTGGTCATCATCTTTGCCGGGCTCCTCCACCATGTCGGCGCGATGGTCTTCGGGGAGCCGACCGCGGCGGCGAGTCGGGAGCCCGAGGCCCGGGCGCCGTTGCTCGGAATGATACTGCTCGCGGCGATCGTGGTCTTGCTCGGCCTGACGATTCCTGCGAGCTTCGACGGACTCCTCCAGCGCGCCACGGAGATCGTCGTTGGCTGACCCTGCTCTCATGGACGCGCTGCGGGCCAGCGCGGTCGGCTCGGTTGACGCGGATGTCGGCCCGCGCCCATCGGACCTCACGCTGCGCCTTGGTCGCGCGGGAGATCTGCCGGCGGCGGCGGCCGTGCTCATCGGACCACACGCGATGGCCCTGGCCACGGTCGTGGCGACCGACGAAACGGCAACGCCGCACCGCGATCTGAAGGTGCGCTACATCTTCGAACCTACCGCCCCCGGCGCCCCGGACCGGTTCGTGACGCTGCTCATCTCCGTGGACGCGGCGCGCCCGGAGGTGCCCTCGCTGACCACGGCGGTCCCGGCCGCAAACTGGCACGAGCGCGAGATGCGGGACCTCTTCGGGATCGCCCCCGTCGGGCATCCCGATCCCCGTTCGCTCGTGGTCCATGACGGGTGGCCGCGGGGCGTTTTCCCGCTGCGCAAGCACTTCGACGGGTCGCGGCGAGTGCCGGTCGAGCCCGCCGACGAGTTCCCGCATCTTGTTGCCGAAGGCGAGGGCGTCTTTGAGATCCCGGTCGGCCCGATCCATGCCGGCATCATCGAGCCAGGTCACTTCCGCTTCACGTCGGTGGGCGAGACCGTCCTCAATCTCGACGCACGCCTGTTCTACACGCATCGCGGGCTGGAGAAGCGGATGGAGGGACTCTCGCCGCTCGACGCGTTCTACATCGCCGAACGTATCTGCGGAGTGTGCTCGTTTGCCCACGGCATGGGCTACTGCGAGGCGCTCGAGCAGATCGCCGGCGTCAGGGCCCCGCCGCGAGCCCAGCTCATCCGGAGCATCGCCCTCGAACTGGAGCGGCTGTACAATCACGTTGGCGACGTCGGCAACATCTGCGCCGGCGCCTCGTTCCATTATGGCACCGCCATCGGGGCGCGCTTGAAGGAGCGCCTCCAGCAGATAAACGAGCGGCTCACCGGCAATCGCTTCCTCCGGGGCCTCGTGATCCCGGGCGGCGTGTGCCTCGATCTGCCGGACGATCTCCTCGCAGTCCTCACCGCTACGCTCCAGGACACGCTCGCCGGGTTCGACAGCCTGATCGGTCGCATCGAAGCCAACCCGTCGGTCGTAGATCGGCTCGATGACACTGGCGTCCTGCAACACCAGGCCGCGGTGGACCTTGCCGTCGCCGGAGTGGCCGCCAGGGCGAGTGGCGTGGACCGCGACGCGCGGCGCGACCATCCCCACGGTGCGTTCGCGGATCCCGATCCGCCCGACCTGCGCGTCGCGACCGTCTCGGAGGGCGACGCGATGGCTCGCGTGACGGTTCGCGCACTGGAGGTCCGGGAATCGATCCGGCTTGTCGGCGAGTTCGTCCGGCGGCTCGAGCCGGGGCTGTCGCGGGTTGCCCTCGCGGAGCCGCTGCCGGGTGGGCGGATCGGGATCTCGGCCATCGAGTCGGCGCGAGGCGAGGCGGTCCACTGGCTTCGCACCGATGCAGTCGGGCGCGTGGAGCGATACCACCTCCGGTCGCCGAGTTACCACAACTGGCCCGCCGTGGCCCTGGCCGCCGAGACGGCGATCGTCCCGGACTTCCCGCTCGTCAACAAGAGCTTCGAGCTCTGCTACTCATGCACGGATCGCTGACATGCTGCGAATCCTCCTAAACGCGCTTCGCACCGGCGTGGTCACGACCCGCTACCCCGCGGAGCCGAGTGTGCCGCCGGATCGCTTTCGGGGCGCGCCGGTGCTTCGCCCCGGCAGCGGTCTGCCCCCTCCCGCCGTCTGCCCGGTGGGTGCGCTCTCGGAGCATCTCGACGCCGGAGGTCGNNCCGCGCCGACCTGCGGATCGAGGTCGTGGCCGACGATTCTGCCGCCCCAACGGCAGGACCAGCACCGGACCCGGACGCCGAGGCGGCCCGCGCCTCATCCGAGATTCACCGGGTGCTCGGCCGATCGCTACACCTCCGCCACCTCGACGCAGGCTCCTGCAATGCCTGCGACTGGGAACTCGCCGCCCTCCTGAACCCTGTGTACGATGTTCGTCGCCTCGGCATCGACTTCGTCGCCTCCCCGCGCCACGCCGACGGGGTAGTGGTCACCGGCCCGGTCACGCGCAACCTGGAGGCTGCCGTTCGCCGCACGTTCGAGGCCATTCCCGATCCGCGCGTCGTGATCGCCGTGGGTGCCTGCGCCGCCTCCGGCGGCATCGTCGGGGTGGGATACGCCAGCGCCGGCGGCGTCGACCGGGTCCTGCCAGTCGACGTCTACATCCCCGGCTGCCCGCCGCGCCCGGAGGCCATCATCTTCGGTATCCTGGTCGCACTAGGGCGCCTCGATGCCCGCCGCCGGCCATGCCAGGGGTGACGTTGACGGGCGTATTCTTTCCGAGTCGAAGAGGCCAACGGAGACAGCTTCGCCGAACTCGAAGATGACGGCTCGCTGACCAGCGAAATCCGCTTCCACAACGGCAACGGATCAACTTTCAAGGCGCGCCCGTGATGACTTCTTCAACAGCCCGCTCGGCTTCAACGTCGATGTTGTTCAACAAGGGAATCCACTTTTTGTCTCGCTTCATCAAGGGCGCCTTCCTCAGTCGCATGCAATGACGATGATTCTGGCTGCACAGCATTGTTGCCCCCATCGAGTATACCGACCCGGAATGTTCCATTCTCCTCCATGAGCAGAAGGTGGTAGCCACGATACGGCTCTTTGCCAATTATCATCTCGTCCTCCTCCCTCATGCATTATGCCTAGGCTCGATTGTGTGACCTAGCCAAACATTTCCCAGATGGGTGCAAAACCGGCGCTGCTGGCGAAATGTTACCCCCGGACCAGAGCGCCCCGCAATCGAGATATGATTGGGAACGACACTGGTAGCCTCTGCCGTATCGTCACGGCTCCAGCGGAAGTCGCTGCCGTCCGCCAATATGCGATGCATGATCACTGCGAGCTTGCGCGCAACGGCCACGGTCGCGCGCTGCAGCCCGCGCCGCTCGGCAACCGCCATGCCCCACATCCAAGGCTTCCGAGGCCCCCAACTCCAGCATCACGGCAGCAGTTCTGTAACCTTGGCTACAGACCGCGCCACCGACCGGCGCCAACCTGATATGGCAAGACCCGCACTGCATCCGATCTGAAGAAATAAGTCATCAGCGCGTCGGCGTGGCCTTCGACAGTGACCGGCCCCATAGAGTGGTCCGGGTGGAATGTTAGTTCATTCCGTGATTGTCAAGGCGCCGCTTTTACGATGAAGCAGAGCGGCTGGGTGGAATTGAGGCCGTCGATAGATTTTACCTCATAGAGCTAGACGGGCTTGCCGAGGAAATCTTAGACCATCTCCGAAAATACATCGCCGACGGAGACAGGGTGGTTGTCATTGAATTTGCCAACCCCCCAGCCATCCGCTCAGAGCCGCCACGCCGGAAGCCCCTCAACGTGAAACACACTTCTCGGATCGGCTCTGAGGGAGTGGTTTTATGCACGAATTTGTTGCCGTTATCCCAGGTTCTGAGATATACCCACGCAGCGGAACGGGGGGTAACGTGCAATGACCACCTCATATTACTATATGGTGACGTCGTACAACCCGACCATCGGTTACAAGTAGCCGGGCAGCAAATATTACTACTACTCACCGGACAACGCGCTCGCCATAGACCCGAGCTGGCAGGGCCAGATAGAGATCGTGACCGCCGAGAACTCCTCCATCGAGTGGGGCATGCTCGGATCGACCTCTACGCTGTCCAACGTCTCGACACAGACGCTCACCTCGTTTTTTCAGCCGCTGTCACCCTACGGCCAGATATTCGACCCGCACACGCTCTACGACGCCACCAATGGCCGCTTCGTCGTGGTGGCGGATGAGGCAAACAACAGCTTCTCAAAGAGTTCGCTGCTGGTCGCGGTATCGGAGGATGCCAACCCGGCCGATGGCTGGTATTTCCAGTCGATCAACTCGGCGGTGAAGATCGCGAACCGCTCGACCTGGGCCGACTATCCCAAGATCGCGGTGGATGGCACGAACATCGTGATCTCCACCAACCAGTTCACCTCCTCTGGCAGCTACTTGGGCGCCGAACAGTATGTGTTGCAGGACTTTGCCGGCACCAACGGCGGCCTCTACAAAGGTGGCGCCTCCACAGTCACCACGCTGCGGTGGAGCAATGCTTACAGCTCGGTCGAGGAAGTCAGCGCGCCGGGCGCCGGGGGCACCTATGCGTTGTCCTATACCGGCAACGGGATCGCGGTGACGTTCAACCCGACACAGATAGTCGGCTAAGCGCTTGAAAATCTGGAGCGGGCGAAGGGATTTGAACCCACGACCCCAACCTTGGCAAGGGTTGTGCATTGATCAGCCCGTAAGTAGCAAATCAAGATGGCTTCGTGTCCCCGCAACCAAATTGCCTCGCTAAATCCGCAAGGTACAAGCCGCCTCGGAGAACCCCTCCGCAGCGGCTTTTCTGTGTTGCTCGATCTGAAGCGGCCGGAGGCGCGGGCGGCGCATGCCGGAAGCAACGGCCGCTGCCGCGCCTTCTTTCCAGGGGTACTGTTGCCCCCTGCCATCACGCCGGACCGGACGATCGGCGGGTCCGTGTGCAGCGGCCCTCTCGGTCGATCCCAGAATGTAGATGCGCATCGGCCGCAGAAGGCGCTGCCTTGCCTTATGCGCCGATCGTCCCGCTCGCGGTCCCGACCGTGCATTTCTCGCCATGCTGATTTTCCAGCCACACCTCGAACTCGGCCCGCGTGGCGTCCCCGTCGGCCGGGCTTTCCTTGCGGGTCGCGCGGGCCGTCACGGTGTCGCCGGGACGCACGGCCTTGATGAACGTCACCGAAATCTCACCTCCGCCGATATAGCCGGCACCCAGCAAGCGGATCATCATCTCGTTGAGGTAGCCCACGAGTTGGCCGCCCTGCACGATGGCCCCGCCGAGGCCAATTTCCTGCCCAGCGGCGTCGTCGCTGTGGAAGTTCCCCGCGCCGGAGTAGAGCGCCATCTTCTCCATTGTCGCCGTCTTGGTCACCGTTATCGTGTCCATCGGTCGCCTCCGCTCAACTGCGCATATTGAAGTCGTCGGACAGCAGCATCTGTGTCCGCCGGTCGAGCACGAGATGGCGCCCGGCTGCGTCGGTGAACAGCCCCTCCAACGTCACGAAGCGTCGGCCGCGTCGTTCGTATTTCTCCACCAGATGGCCCACCCCTCGGACCGTGGTTCCGACCATGACGGGGGCGAAGAATTTGAACGTTTGTTTGGCGCGGATGTTCTGCCCGATATTGCTGTTCAGGTAGTCCTGGAACATCGGCTCCATCGCCAGCTTCGGCACCATGTCCGGCGGCGCGATGCGCATGCCGTAGGGTGGCGCACCCGTTGTGAACCACGCGATATCGAGATCCATCGATGCACGATAGCTGTCGATCACCGCGTCGGTGACGACAATCTCAACCCGTCCGGTCTCTACGCCCAACGGTATGTCATCCCACTGAATTTTCATGGTTTGCATCGCGTCTATGCCAGGCATGCGGAATTGAAGGGATACGGATCATCCGGCATCGTCACTGCTCCAAACATGTTTCATGCACATCGTCAGGCCTTGCGAATATTCCAAAACACCGGCGTCATCCCAGGCAGCTGCCCGGTGACGCTTGTCCGCCAAGCGGCGGAGGGCAGGAAGTTTCCGAGCGGTACACCGGGGACGTTGGTATAGGCCTGCTCCTGGATCTGCTCGGCGAGCCGCTTGCGGGCGGCCGGGTCGGCGGTGTCGAGCCACTGCTCGCGCAACGCCTCGATCTTCGGGTCGTTGGGCCAGCCGTACCAAGCCGCCGGACCGTTTCCGCGCAGCGGGAACGCCGTCAGCGGGCTGCGGAAGTCGCCGCCGGGGTAGGAGGTCGGAAACATCGACCAGCCGCCCTTGTCCAGCGGACCCTTGTTGTTGCGGCGCTGCACGACGGTGCCCCAGTCCATGCTCTGGTCGTCCACGTTGAAGCCGACCTGCTTCAACTCGGCCGAGACCACCTGGCTCATCGCATTGTAGAAATTCTGGTCGACGGGATGCATCAGCACGAGCGGCTCGCCGCGATATCCGGCGGCGTCCAGCATCGCCTTGATCTCAGCCTTCGTGTGGTTGCCGCCGATCCGGTCCATCGCCGCCTTGTTGTCGGACGGTGAGCCGGGCAGGAATTCATAGGTCGGCAGGTGATAGCCTTTGGTGTCGTCGCCCATCACCGCGCGCATCACCTCCGTCTGGTTGATGGTTGCCAGGATTGCGCGCCGCACGCCGGGATTGTCGGTGGGCGGCTGCAGATGGTTCAGCCGCATGCAGGGATACAGGCCGTTGGGGTCGAGCTGGCGAACCACGATGTTGTTGTTCCGCCGCAGCACCCCCAGCAGGTCCGGCAGCGGATATTCGACCCAGTCCAATTCGCCGGTTTGCAGCCCGCTTACCGCGGTGGCGGCGTCTGGAATGATGTGCCATTCGACCCGATCGAGAAAAATCTGTCGCCCGCCGGCGGTGTAATCGGGCGCCTCGGAGCGCGGGACATACTGATCGAACCGGGTGAGCACGGCGAGGCTGCCGGACACGTACTCGTCCTTGGCAAAGCGGAACGGCCCGCTGCCCACGATGTCCGTCAGCGGCTTGAACGGATCCGTGGCGGCGATGTGGCTCGGCAGGATGAACGCCGGCGTGCTGGGGTTGCCCAGAACATAGAGCAGATCGGGGAAGGGCTTGTTGAGCCGGAACACCAGCGTGCGGTCGTCCGGCGTTTCCAGCGCATCGAGCCGTGCGGCGAGCGTTTGACCCAGCGAGTCGCGTACCATCCAGCGCTTGAGGGAGGCCGCGCAATCGCGCGCCAGCACCGGTTCGCCGTGGTGAAAGCGCAGGCCCTCGCGCAGGCGGATCGTGCAGCGTTTGCCGTCTGCTTCCAGGATGTGGCCTTCAGCCATTTGTGGGCTGGGGTTAAAGTTCACGTCGACGCCGTAGAGCGTTTCCAGCACATTCAGGCTGAAGTTGCGCGTGACCGTGGGTGGGGCGGCATGCGGTTCAAGGCTGGTGAGATTGGCCTGCGGCACGAAGATCAGCTTTTTGCCCGCCCCTCCGATATTAGGCTGGGCAAGGCTGGACCGGGCCAAACCCGACGCAACGGCTGCACCTCCCGAGATCAGAAAATTGCGTCTGCGCATTACACCTGTCCTCCCGCTATTATTTTTCATTCGTTCGAATCGGGCGCAGGAGCGTGTGCATTGCTGCGGAGCCTGACACGTTTTCCTCGCCTGAACGCGATAACGCCGTCGGCACTTGGCGAACAGGATCGGCGCGTCCGATTGGTTATGTCAACTACCGAAACCGGTCTCCCGCCGCCGGGCCGGCGCCCCAGCCGCGATATAGGAAATATGGACATTTATCGGATTCGATCTTGCGGCCCGGGCCGCATGGCCGCAGAGTCCGCGGTAGAGCTGATGCATGCCGACGAGGAGGAACGTGCCTGTGGCGCACGTCAATTACATCACCGACGAGGTAACCGCGATCATCGGCGCCGAGACGGAGTTGGTCGAAGCGACCCATCCCGTCGAGGCGAGTGAGGTGCGACGTTTCCATCACGCGACGATGGATCCGGCGCCACGCTACTGGGATCACGACTGGGCCAAATCGAGCCGCTACGGCAGCGTGGTCGCGCCGCCGGCCTTCCCCGCCCACGCGTTTCGTCGCCCGCCCAACGGCGAGGATCCGTTCCTGGCGATGGATGAACCCGACTATGACGGCGTTAGCCGGAGCTTCAACGGCCTGCCCGCCGTGAAGGTCGCTTTGCCACGCCTGGTCAACGGCGGCTACGAATACGAACTGTACCGCTACGCTGCGGTCGGCGAGCGTGTGTTCCGCAAGAGCCGCTATAAGGACATCGTCCAGCGCGACGGACGCACCGGCTCGATGGTGCTCATCATGATCGAGGACGTTTACACCAACGAGCATGGCGAGGTACTGCTGAAGTCCACCAACACGCAAATCCTGCGCTAGCATGCGCTGCCTGGAGCAACACATCGCCGAGGCCGGAACCGGGTGCGGCCATGCTGCTTGAGGGTGTCCGCGTCATCGAGTGGTCGGACCGGCTCGCCGCCGCTTTCTGTGGGCGGATCCTCGCCGACATGGGCGCTGAGGTCATCAAGATCGAGCCGCCCGGCCACGGCGACCCGTTGCGGCATATCGGCCCGATGCTGCCGGGCAACGGCCATGGTGGCGGCTCCGCGCTGTTCGCCTACGCCAACCACGGCAAGCGCAGCATCACCCTCGACCCGGCCACGCCGGTCGGCGCCAAGCTGCTGATGCGCCTGCTGGAAGGGGCGGCCTTGCTGGTGGAGTCGCAGGACCCTGCGACACTCCGCCCGCTCGGTCTGGCCGGGCCCGAACCGTATGCCGGCAATCCTGCCCTCGCTGTCCTCTCGGCCACTGCGGCCGGCCGGGGATCGCCCGCCTTGGCTGAAACCGACCTCACGCTGACCCATCGCGCGGGCTACGCCTATCATCAGGCCCGCCCGGTGCGTGATCCGAAGACCACAGCGCCGCTCGGCGGGGCGGACCGAGAGGCGCCGCTGGCGGCAGGGGTCGCCGCGGCAACCGCTGCCCTGTGGGGCTTGCTGGTGGCCGAGCAGACGGGTGTCGGACCGCGGATCGATTGCGCCCAGCTCGACTTCATGGCGCATCTGCTGATCGAGCCGATCGCCGACTATAACCGGGGCGAGCGCGCGTTCGGCCGCAGCCGCAACGATTTGCGCGGGACCGAGATTGCCGGCGGACTGGTCTGGATGCTGCCCTGCCGCGACGGCCTCGTTATGATATCTCCGCGCGAGCAGCACCAATGGGACCGCTGGGTCGCCTTGCTGGGCCACCCGGCCTGGAGCGAGGATCGCGCCATCTGCGGCGACCGCGAGGCGCGCACGGTGCATTGGGCGAGGCTGCAGGACGAGATGTCCGTCTGGACCCGCGCGCGCACCCGTAGCGACGTGTTCACGCTCGCGCAGGCGGCGAAGGTGGCGTGCTTCCCGGTCAGCACGCCGCGCGACCTGCTGGACAACCAGCAGCTTGGTCATCGCGCGTTCTTCGACCGACTAGAGACGGCGGACGGTAACTCCGTGGCGATGCCCGGACTGCCCTTCGTTCTGCGCACCTCGACCGGGAAGACGCTGGAACGCGGCCGGACGGTGCATGCGCCGGCGTTGGGTGAGGCAAACCAGGCGGTGCTGGCGGACGTGCTCGGCATGAGCGCGCGGGAGATCGAGGCGCTGGGGGCGCAAAATGACGTTTGAGCCACCCCGAACGGCCCCGCACGCCGTCGCGTCGCACGCATTGGCCGGCATCAGGGTGGTTGATTTCAGCTGGGTCATGGCCGGACCGCTTGCCACCAAGATGCTGGCGGCCATGGGCGCGGAAGTTATCAAGATCGAATCCGCCACGCGGCCCGAGCATGTGAAACGCTACGGCTGGTCCTCGATCCTCAACGCCGGCAAATTGAGCTGCACGATCAATCTGGCGATGCCCGAGGGCCAGGTGCTGCTGCGGCGGCTGCTGGGCGTGAGCGACATCCTGGTGGAAAATTTCTCCGCCGGCGTGCTGACCAAATATGGCCTCGGCTACGAGGCTCTGCGCAGCGTGCAGCCCGACCTCATCTATGTCAGCGCCTCCGGCGTCGGGCGTGAGGGACCGCAGCGCGACGCACTGGCCTATGGCACGTTGTTGCAGGCCTATAGCGGTCGTGCCGGCATGATTGCCGAGCCCAATCCGCAGCTGGAGGCGATGGGCATCCTGCCGGCGTGGACTGACCCGGTGACCGCGATGTGGGAATGCTGCGCCATCCTGGCCGCCATCCGCCACCGACGCCGCACCGGCGAGGGCGCTTTCATCGACCTCTCGATGCTGGAGAGCACGGTGGCATTGCTGCCTGAATCGCTGCTGCGCGAGGAGCTCGGTTCCGGCGGCCACGCGCCCGGCGGCAACCTGGACCCCGATGCCGCACCCGGCGGCTGTTTCCGCTGCGCTGGGGACGACGCCTGGCTGGTGCTGTCGGTCCGCGAGGACGCGGAATGGGCCGCGCTCTGTGTCGCGATGCAGCGCGCGGATTTGGCGGGCGATCCGCGCTTCCATGACCAGCCGGCACGCCATGCCAACCGGGCCGCCGCCGAGGACATCGTCGCCACCTGGCTGCGAACGCAGCCGGCGGCCGAAACGGAGCAGCGTCTTCAAGGCCTCGGCGTCCCGGCGGCGCGGTCGCGCCACGTCGCCGAGATCGTGGCGGACCCGCAATTCGACGGCCTGTTCCCGGTATTGGAGGACGGAGCCCGGACGATCGCCTTGCCGTGGGCGGATGGCGCGGGCTGGCGCGGTACCTTGCGCCCGGCGCCTGAACTCGGCACGGATAACGACTACGTCTTTCGCACATTGCTTGGCCTGGGCTCCGGCGAGATCGAACGCCTGACCGGGGCGGGGGTGTTGCGGTGACGCCAGCACAAAAGGAGACATGACGATGCGAGAGAAGGTTCGGGTTTGCGAGGTCGGCCCACGCGACGGGTTGCAGATGGCCAAATCGATCATGCCGACCGCCATCAAGGCGCGGTGGATCGCCGCCATCGCCGCCGCTGGCGTGCCGGAGATCGAGGTTGGCAGCTTCGTTTCGCCGAAATTCATTCCGCAGATGGCCGACACCGGGGAGATTGTCCGTGGCGCGCTGACGATACCTGGCCTGACCACCATGGCGCTGGTGCCGAACCTGAAAGGCGCGCAACTGGCCTACGAAGCCGGCGCGCACGGCATCGGCATTCCCGTTTCGGTCAGCGAGGGGCATAGCCGCGCCAACACCAACAAGGGGACCGACGACCAGGTCGCGGAGGTGCGGCGCATCGTCGAATGGGTGCGTGCCCAGGATCGGCCGATGCGCATCGAGCCGGGATGCGCCACAGCGTTCGGCTGCTCGATCGACGGCCGCATTCCGGTGGCGCGGGTGGTGCGTGTCGCGTCCCAACTGGTGGAGGCCGGCGCCGATGCCATCGTGCTGGCGGACACCGTCGGCTATGGCAATCCCGCACAGGTGCATGAGGTGGTGCGGGCCGTGCGCGCCGCCGTGGGCGACAAGCTGACCAAACTGCATATGCACGACACCATGGGCCTTGGCCTCGCCAACGCGTTGGCCGGGCTGGAGGAAGGTATCCGCAGTTTCGATTCGGCGCTGGCCGGCCTGGGCGGATGCCCGTTCGCGCCGGGTGCATCCGGCAATGTTGTTACCGAGGATCTTGTTTTCATGCTGGAGAGCATGGGTTTCGACACCGGCATCGACCTGGCAAAGCTGCTGGAGTCGCGCGAGCTGCTGCGGCAGGGCGTACCGACGGAGCCGCTGCACGGGCAGGTGTCGCTCGCGGGCATCCCACGGACGTTCCGGGAAGCTGCGTAACGCGCCACGCGCTCAGCTTGACGCCGCTCGTGCATTGGGTTGGAACAGGCGGGGCGAGAGGAAGCTGTTCATTTGACCCGCATGCTGATCGCTGTTGTGGCGATGTTCCTGCAACAGACCTGCGGCTCGGTCGGGCGGGTGCTGCCTGCGGTGCTGGCGCCGCTGATCATCGCCGAACTGCACGCCGATCCGTCCTGGGTTGGCGTGTATTTCGGCATGGCCGCCTTGGCCGCGCTGATCGGGCAACTCGGTTCCGGCGGGTTTATCATCCGCCACGGTGCCATCCGGATGAGTCAGGTCGCACTCGTGTCGACCGGCGGCGGGATGGCCGTGGCGATCATCGGCGGCGCGGCGGGGTTCGTGCTGTCGGCGCTGGTCGGCAATGGCATCGCCGCTGTCGCCACCCCCGCCAGCTCCCAGCTTCTGGGCCGCTGGGCGGTCCGGCGGTATGCGCCGTTTGCGTTCTCGATCACGCAGACCGCGATACCCGCGGGTATCCTGCTCGGCGGTTCCCTGGGTCCGGTTCTGGCCCAGTCGTTGGGGTGGCGCGGCACGATGCTGGTCAGCGCGGCGATGTGCTGGCTGTTTGCCCTGCTGCTGCAACCGCTGCGCGGCCGCCTCGACACCGACCCGGTCCCCACCTATCCCATCCGTCTGTCGGACTTCCGGACGACGGTGATCAGCGTGCTGGCGGTGCGGGAGCTGCGTGCGCTGTCCTTCGCCTGCTTTGCTTTCAATGGCATTCAGGCGGTTTTCATCGCGTATTTCGTCACCTGGCTGACAGCGCTTGGTTACGACCTGGTGGCGGCCGGCTCGCTGTTCTCGGTCATCATCGCCGTTGCTATTCCCTGTCGCATCCTTTGGGGCTGGCTGGGTAGTTTCCATGTCCGGCCGCAGCCGGTGATGGCCGGACTGGCGTTCGGGATGGCGGTCAGCGTCGTCGCGGCCGCGGCGGTTACCGTGCACTGGCCGACGCTCGCGATCGGCGCCATGGCATGTGTGCTCAGTGCCACGGCTATGTCCTGGCACGGGATATTGCTGTCCGAGGCCGCGCGCCTGGCCCCCGTGGGCCGAGCAGGAGCGGTCACCGGTGGGGTGCTGTCGTTTGGGCAAATGGGGGCGTTTTTGTGCCCGACGGTGTTTGCGTTGTTGCTGCGCCTCACCGACGGGTATGGCGCCGGGTGGACATTTTGCGCGATTCCCGCGGTGCTGGTGGGAATAAATATGCTGCGTGGCGCCCGACAAACCGGAATCGAGCAATAGGGCCCGCTGGGCTTGCCGGCGAAGGCTGGGGATAGGCGAGATCAATCTTGCGTTGCGTCGAGCGGACTGGCCCAGAATCGGGCACGCCAAGCGCTCGGAAGCCCCGAGTTTCTAGACAGTATGCTCAACACACATACGGCGGCGGGCGGGGCGCAGAAGGTTCCCCATGCCGCCTCCTACGGGATCAACGCAATATTCCATGCCACGACGAAATGATCCGGGCGAGCGAGTCTCTTCCATGTGTTGTATGCGGTCCCACCAGAGGGTGCACCTTGAGTGACCCACTCAAAATCATCTTTGTTCATCGTCACTTTTTTCACGAATGCCCCACCAACCATGTTTGGGCAGGAACTCGCTTCGAAATTGGCAGGGCGCGGCGATAGCACCCAGGATTTCCTGGAACAGATCGCGTGACATAATTGCAAAAGTGGCGTAATCGATTTCACAACAATTTTAGTGGCAATTCTGTCACCATTGGACCTGGACAGGAGCCCTGCGCAATGAAGAACGCTGTCAGCGTGGCAATGGCCCGAAGAGGATTGGCGCTGTCGCTTGCTATGAGCCTGGTGTTTACCCCAGCGTTTAGCCAAGACTCCAAACCTATGACCAACCAGGATGTCATCAATTCGGTCCGGGCTAATATCGGGGAAAGCATCATTCTAGCCGCGATCAGGGCGTCGAAACCAGGCTTCAACACGTCGGCAAACGAAATCATCAAGCTTCAACAATCTGGCGTCTCGGATGGACTGATTTCAGCGGTAATCGCGGCGGCGAGCGCCCGGACATCCAACCCGCGATCTGCCGCGATAGCGCCAAGCCGGGCCACGCAGGGCCGGGTCGCGCAGAACCGGGCAGACTACAGCCCTGAAGAAGTCATCCTGATCGATGGAGGTCAGCGGCAGCCCATGCATTATCTGACCCCGCAGATACGTACGGCTGTACGTGCCCTGGGATTTGGCGGCGTCGGCCAGTATGCCGTATTGAACGGGCCAAGTGCGGCGTTGCGGCTCACGTCCAGGCAGCCGGAGTTTCTGCTGGCGGTGCCAAGCAACGCGCAGGCCGAAAGTTATTATACGCTGGCGAATTTCGTTGTTCGTAAAAACGGCAATCGTGAGGTGATTATCGGCGGTGGATACATGAGCTACTCCTCCGGAATTCACCGTGACAGGGTCGTTGCAACGAAATCTACCCAGGCACCGGATCAGAGCGGTGCGCCATCGGGTTATACAATCTACAGGATCTCTGTCTTGGCTCCGCTTCCAGCCGGAGAGTATGCCATGGTCCTGTATAATAGTCAGGTCCGGGTCTCTGGCTTCTTCGCGGGCGGTCTTGACAGTTATTTCGATTTCTCGGTCGGTGGCGGTTGACCCATCGATCCGCAACATTTGTGGATAAGCAGGGTGCAGTTCCATTTTACGTTGACAGGGCAGCGAGATCCGATGGATCGGTCCGAATGCGCTCCGCTTTAATGATTGGACTATAGACCGGAAAGACGAATCGGGTCCGGAATTTTGCTGCTGTCGGCCGGGTTGGTTCGCCAGACTGCGCCGAGGCCGTATGGCTCCGGCAACCGCCAATAGGCGAAATCCCATTCCGTGCCGTCGATGCTTCGGCGTGCGATCCGCGCGCCGGAGTCGGGCGGCACCATATCGGTCCGATTCATCAACAAACCGAAGCCTGCTCCTGACGCCTTGGCCAGGGCTTCGCGAAGCGTCCAGATCCGATAGAAGGCGTTGCCTCCAGCCGCCTCGACCGCGATCGCCTCAGTCGGACCGAATGCCGCGCCGGCCAGTGTGGTGACCTGGCGATCCGGCCGGATACGCTCGATATCGATGCCGAGTTGCGCGCCGCAGCTGATTGCGCAGGCGACCAGATTTCCGCTATGGCTTAGCGAGACGAACGGCAATGGCGCCGTAAGACCGTCGGCTGCAAGGCGCGGCGCGCCATCGGGATCGCGCAAGATCTGCCAGGATTTGGCTGGCGTGGGATAGTGCCGTGCCAGGATGGCGCGTAGAAGCACGCGCACCATCAGTCGCTGTCGCTGACCGTGTGGATGACGGTATCGGCCGGCCAGCTGATGATCTTCCGCATTGGCATACCGGGCGGCTAGCCGGTCGGCTAGGGAGAAGGTCATGTCGAGGTAGGCTATCTCGATCAGCGTCCTGTCTCCCAGCTTGTTCGCGGCGGACGGATGCGGCGACCTCCACATCCCTGTAATTCAGCCGGGCGCTATGGTAGGGGTCAAATATAGAAGAGGCGAGCGTCCGGTGATCGGGCGCTGTTGTCGCCGATGCTTCAGGACAGCGGCGATATCATGCCGGGGATTGTTGTAGCACCAAGGGGGCCGTTGATTGGGGAACATCGCTTCCGTGTCTTTTCGCGTTCGAGAGTGGGCGGCCTGGGCACCTGGAATGGCGTCGGTCGACGCCGCCACCCCGCCGCTGCTCCGTCGCCGGGTCAGCCCCTTGGGGCAGGAGGCGCTGCGGGCCGTCTGGAGTCTCGCGGAATCCAAGACAAGCCGCGTCGTCGTCTCGTCTCGGCACGGGGAATTTCGGCGGACGTTGTCGATTCTCGAAAATTTGGCCGATCGAACGGAGGTCTCGCCGGCCGATTTCACTCTGTCGGTGCATCATGCATTGGCGGGTCTGCTGTCGATCGCGCGTGGCAATCGACAGAGCCATACCGCCGTGGCGGCCGGGCCGGAGAGTTTTTGCTTCGGCCTGATGGAGGCGGTGGCCTGCCTCATGGAGGTGCCTGCCGAGCCGGTGGTTCTTTTGCATTATGACGAGCCTTTGCCGAGCCCTTTCTCTATCTTCGAGGAACCGATGGCGGCGCCCGAAGTGCTGGCGTTGGTTCTGGCGGCCGACGGTCCGGGCGTGCCACTCAGCCTGTCCTTCAGGCCAGCGTCGACAAACGGCGGGCGATCCGCATCGCATGTCATGGAATTTCTTGGTCTTCTGGAAACCCCGGGGCAGGGTGAACTGATCTCTGAGGGAGAGCGCTTGGAATGGCGTTGGCGGCGGCATGCGACGGCGGATTGATCGGCTCTGGCGGCTGGGTGGGACCGGCATCGCCTTCGCCTTCATTTTTTTCGGCGGCGGCCTGTTGGCGGCAACCTTGCTGCCTGTGCTCGCCGTTATCCCCGGCAATCAGCGCGACCGGGTTCAGGCGATCATTCGTCTGAATTTTCGGTTCTACATGTCCATGCTGCAGTGGTTGGGCCTGCTCCAGCTCGAGATCGAGGGGGCGGAGCGGCTGAAATCGTCCGGCGGCCGCATCATCGTCGCGAACCATCCCTCGTTGCTCGATGTCGTCATGCTGATGGCGCTGGTGCCCCGGGCACAGTGCATCGTCAAACACGAGCTCTGGAACAGCTTTCTGCTGGGCGGATTGATGCGGCGGGCGGGCTATATTCGTAACGATCTGGAGCCCGACGCTATGGTCGAGGCCTGTCGAACCGCGCTCGACCAAGGGTATAGTCTGATCATCTTTCCCGAAGGCACGCGGACCCGGCCCGGCAGCTTGCCTCGCTTCCGTCGCGGCTTTGCCAATCTGGCGACCTTGGCCGGCGCCTCGATTCAGCTGGTCATCATCACCTGCGACCCGCCGACCTTGGTCAAGGGCGAGTCCTGGTGGCGAATTCCCGAGCGCAAACCGCTTTTTCGGCTTGTCGTAGACGATTGCCTGGACGCGAACATGTACCTAGGCTATTCGTATCGCAGCATAGCCGCGAGAAAACTCGTCGGATATTTGGAAGCACATTATGCGGAGAAGCTGCGCAACACCTGCAAATAATCTGGCAGATGAATGGCTTGACCGGTTCCATGGGTGCGCCGCTTTAGCCTTGCTGATGGCTGGAATTCGAAGAAAGTCTAGGAAATGTCCGATATCGAAGTAGAAATTAAAAAGATGATTATTGAGGCGCTGGTGCTTGAAGATGTTTCGCCTGAACAGATAGATTCTGGCGAACCACTGTTCGGTGAGGGGCTAGGCCTCGATTCAATCGATGCTTTGGAACTTGGTGTCGCAATTCGTCGCCAGTACGGCATCCATATCGAATCCGTAAATGAAGAGGTGAAGGCGCATTTTGCGAATGTGCGCAGCTTGGCCCGCTTCATCGAGATGCAACGGGGGAAGCAATGACTCTTTCGCGCGACGAGGTGCTGAGCAAGCTCACCGATTATCTGGAAGAGCTGTTCGAGGTGTCGCGGGATAAAGTCACGCTGGATGCCAGCCTGTACGAGGACCTGGACCTCGACAGCATCGATGCCGTCGATCTGGTGGTGAAGCTCCAGGGCCTGATCGGGTGCCGGATCAAACCCGACGAATTCAAGATGGTCCGTACGGTTCGCGATGCGGTGGATTGCGTCGAGCGGCTGCTGGCAACGGATGCGCTGGTCCAACCGTAATCCCTGGCTGGTGCTCGCGATCGTCGGGGGCTTGGCCTATCCGCCTCTGGTCTATTTCGGCATGTCGCGATTGCCGCCCGGCATCATCGTGCTGTTCGGCCTGGGGCTGATCGGGCTTCGACTGCTGGGGACCTGGCGTGGCGAGCGACAGGTGGCTGGGGCAGGGGCGCTGGCACTGGTTCTGGCTGGTGCTGGTCTGGCGGCGTTGCTGTTGC
The DNA here is from genome assembly GCA_003133265.1 of Acetobacteraceae bacterium. Taxonomy (GTDB): domain Bacteria; phylum Pseudomonadota; class Alphaproteobacteria; order Acetobacterales; family Acetobacteraceae; genus PALSA-911. The sequence continues at coordinate 14,422 of PKWQ01000389.1, read as the reverse complement.
TCGCCCCGTCGCTGGCGGCACTGGCCTATCCCGTCGCCGTCAGTCTGGCGACCGCCATGATCTTCGGCCTGTCGCTGATCAAGCCGCCGACTGTGATCGAGCGCATCGCTCGGCTCCGTGAACCCGATTTATCGCCGCACGGCGTCATCTACACACGCCGGGTCACGATGGTCTGGACGGTTTTCCTCATCGCGAATGCCTTGGTTTCCGGCGTCTCCGCGGTATGGGGAACTCTCGAAGCCTGGACACTCTGGAACGGACTGATCTCCTATCTTCTGATGGGCATGCTGTTTGTCGGTGAGATGGGCGTTCGTCGGGTCGTTCGCCGCCGCCACGCGGCACTTTCGTGAATATCCTGCCGCTCTCTGCGCTGTTGTGGACCGGGCGTGCGCCGGATCATCCTTTGGCCCTGTCGGGTGCCATGCCAATCGGCTTCGGTCGCTTCGCTGCCGAGGTGGCGGGTGCGACCGCGCGCCTACGGGGAACCGGGTGCCGGCGTGCCGCCTTGCTCTGCCATGACAGCTATCGGTTCGCTGTCGGTCTGTTCGGCCTGCTCCAGGCTGGTATCACCGCGGTGATGCCGCCGAACGGGCAGCCCGGCACCTTGAATACACTTAGCGACGCGTTCGACCTGGTGGTCGACGATGCCTTCCTGGATAGTCTGTCCGGCGATGTCGCATCGTTGACGCCGCTGTGTCCGACGCGACCGGTTTTCGAGTTCTTTACCTCGGGTTCGACCGGCGCGCCCAAGCGCATCATCAAGACCCTGGCCATGCTGGAGCGTGAAGTCGCGGTACTCGATCGGCTCTGGGGGCAGGAGATGGGGCGGGGCCCGACCGTCGCCACGGTGTCGCATCAGCATATTTACGGACTGACGTTCAAGCTGCTTTGGCCGCTTGCCGCGGGGCGGCCGTTTGCCGGGGAGATGCATGAATTATGGGAGACGCTACTCGACCGGCTTCCGGCAAACGCCGTGATCGTCACCAGTCCGGCCCATCTGGGGCGTTTGTCGGGGATCGCGCCGTTGGCCCCGGCGCGCCGGCCGCGCGGGATTTTTTCGGCTGGCGCGCCATTGTCACTTCTGGCGGCCAGGGACGCCGTGGCGATTCTCGGCGTCTGCCCGACGGAGATCTTCGGCAGCACCGAAACCGGCGCCATCGCCACTCGCCGGCAGACCGGCGAGGATGCGGCATGGCAAGCACTGCCGGGCATCACGATTGCCAGTGACGCGGAGGGACGCTTGAAGCTGCGCTCGCCCTTTCTCGACAACGACGATTGGTTCGAGACCGCCGATCTGATCGAACCGACGGCGCGGGGTTTCCATTCGCGCGGACGGGCCGATCGGATCGTGAAGATCGAAGGCAAGCGCGTTAGTTTGACCGAAATCGAGCAGGCGCTTGGCCACTCGCCGTGGATCGCGGCAGCGGCGGCGGTGGTTCTGCCCGGCGATCCCGCCCGGTTGGCCGCGTTGGTTGTCCCTACCGAAGCGGGACGCGCCAGGCTTGCCGAACTCGGCCGCTTCCGGTTCGGCCGTCTGCTGCGACGAGCCCTGACCGAAACCCAGGAGCCCGCTGGTCTGCCGCGGCTGTGGCGTTTCAGCGACCAGTTGCCCAGCGGCCATATGGGCAAGCCGCGCGATACGGACCTTTTCGCGCTGTTTGGTGCAAGCCGATGATGCTTCCCCAAGCCCGCAATTTGCTCGGCACCGGCGACGAGGCCGTGATCGACTTGGCTCTGCCGGCCGATCACGAAGCATTTCTCGGTCATTTTCCTGGCCAACCAATTTTGGCGGGCGTGGTCCAGATCGATTGGGCCATGCGCTTCGCCGCGCAATATTTCCAACTCGATCAGACCGTGGCCCAGGATTTCCAGGTGAAGTTCCGCCGGGTAATCGGGCCCAATGAGAATCTGTCCCTGGCGCTACGGCTCGATCGGTTGCGCTCGAATGTTGGTTTTGAGTATCGGATCGCGGGCGAGATCGCTTCGTCAGGCAAAATAAGGTTGGAGCCGTGCCGGTGAACCGCCGGGTCTGTGCGATCGTGCCGAGCCACAACCATTGGAAAATGGTTGGTGCCGTGGTCGGCCGACTACGCGCCGCTGGGCTGCCGGTCTTCCTTATCGATGATTGCAGCGAGGAACTGGCGCGAACGGTGCTTGCTGGTCTCCATGACGAAGCCGGCGGCATCAATGTCGTCCGGCTCGAATCCAACCAGGGCAAGGGGGGCGCCGTCATCGCGGGTTTTCGCATGGCCCTGGCCGCGGGCTTTACCCATGCGGTCCAGGTCGATGCCGATGGCCAGCACGATCTCGATGCGCTGGCCGATCTGCTGGCCCTGTCCGATCGCTATCCGACGGCGCTGATCAGCGGTCGGCCGGTCTATGATGGAACGGTGCCGCTCGGGCGGAAGTTCGGCCGTTGGCTGACCCATATCTGGGTTTGGATCGAGACGTTGTCCTTGAACATCGCCGATAGCATGTGCGGTTTTCGTGCCTATCCCCTGGCACCGGTTGCGGCATTGTTGGCCAGGGATCGCCTGGGACGGCGCATGGAATTCGACACGGAGATCATGGTGCGGCTGTTCTGGTCGGGGACGCCGGTCGTGATGCTGCCGGTCAAGGTCGTCTATCCGCCCGGCAATATGTCGAATTTCGATCTGCTCGCCGACAATTGGCGGATCACGAAGATGCATACGCGGCTGGTGATTGCCATGCTGTTGCATCTGCCGTCAATTCTGCTGAATCGGCCACCGCACCTGGACCGGGCCGGTTCCTTCTCCGTCAATCGGGACCTCTGATAATGTTTTTCGCGGAAATCACATTGAAGGCACAATTCTACGACATCGATCCGATGGATGTGGTTTGGCACGGCAATTACGCGCGTTTCCTCGAACAGGCCCGCTGCGAACTGCTTGATAAGATCGGCTACAACTATCATCAGATGAAGGAGTCGGGTTACGCGTGGCCGATCGTGGATATGCGCATCAAATATGTCCGCCCGATCCGCTTCGGCCAGGAATTCACTGTAAAGGCCACGATCGTCGCGTTCGAGAACGGCCTGAAGATCGACTATCGCCTGCGCGATCGAACCAGCGGCGAGGTACTGACCAAGGCGCGCACCTTCCAGGTCCCGGTGAAGATCGAGACCGGCGAACTCTGCATCGAATCGCCCGCCGCCTTGGTCGATAGACTGAAGGCCCCGGCATGAGGCGCCGATTGCTCCTGGGCCTGCTGGCCTTGATGCCGTTTCTGTCGCTGACTGCATCGGCCGCCGGCCCCGATCGGGGCGTTGCTCCGGGGGATGTGCTGCGCGGTGGTTTCGTTCAGGAACGACGTCTCAAGGGTTTCAACGCGCCGCTACGCTCCGATGGGCATTTCGTCCTTGTGCCGGGGCGAGGATTGATCTGGCGCGTCGAAAAGCCGTTCGCCATCACCACGATCATCACCTCGGCCGGACTGGTCCAACAGGTCGGCGGCAGCGAGACCATGCGTCTGGCGGCGGCCCGATTGCCGTTTCTTTCGCATCTCTACAACATGCTGGGCGGTGCGCTCGGCGGCGACTGGTATGCGCTGGAAGCCGACTTCCTCGTCGAGCGATCCGGTGATCCCGCGCATTGGCAGGTCCGCCTGACGCCCCGCCAGACCGACGACACGCTCGCCATGCCATTTGCGGTGATCGTCGCAAATGGCGGGCGTTTCGTCGAAACGGTCGAGATGACCAAGCCGGATGGCGATGCCGATGTGCTGCGCTTCGTCGAACAGGTGCTGAACAAGGCGCCACTATCGGCCGATGAAACGACCGCCCTCGATAGCCTGGGCAAATGAGACGCTTCCTGGCGCTGCTTTGGCTGGCGGCCGTCGCCCTGGCGGCCTGCTATCTGGCGCTCCGGCTCCATGACGGCTTGGCCTTCCGCACGGACCTGATGGCCTTGCTGCCGCGCGAGCAGCAGGACCCGGTTTTGCAGCGTGCCGACGATGCCGTGGCCCACGCCTTGTCGCGCCGGGTCATGATACTGGTCGGGGCGCCCGAACGCGGTTCGGCGCGCGACGCCGCCCGGAAGATCGGCGATGCGCTCGGCCAGTCCGGGCTGGTCGAATTGGCCACGGGCGGCTTTGACAATGAGCGCCTGGCCCGAATGGGTCGGGTCTATTTCCCCTATCGCCGCGGGCTGCTGAGCGAAAGCGATCGGCAACGGTTGATCGAGGGCAAGGGCGAGGAGATCGCCAATCGGGCATTGTCGCAGGTCTTCGGCTTCGTCGGAATGGGCGATGCCGGGTTGCTGAAGCGCGATCCGTTCCTGCTGATGCCGGCGTTCTTCGGTGGTTTGCCGCTGCCCATGTCCAAGCTGAGCCTGGATGACGGAATGCTGTCACTCAATGCCGAGGGCAAGACCTGGGTTCTGTTGTCCGGCGCGCTCACCGGCGAACCCTACGCGCTCGATGTGCAGAAGCGCCTGAGCGACATCCTTGATCCCATGATCGATACCCTCGATACGGCCCATCCGGATTTGCGGGTACTGCGCCTGGGCGCGGTGTTCTTCGCCCAGGCCGGTGCGGCGCAGGCCATCGGCGAGACGACCCGCATCGGCATTGCTTCGACCTTGGGCACCGTGCTTCTGGTTCTGGTCGTGTTCCGCGCCCTGGCGCCGCTCTGGCTGACTTTGCTGGCGATCGGCGTCGGGGTGATGACCGCCTTGTCGGTCAGTCTTTGGTTGTTCGACGAATTGCATGTCGGCGCGCTGTTGTTCGGCGTCAGTCTGATCGGCGTCGCGGTCGATTACACCCTGCAATATTGCAGCGAGATATTCGCGCCGAACCCGCCGCCGCCGAACAGGCGTCTGCGGCGGGTGCTGACCGGGATCACGCTCGGCACCGCGACCACGATCATCGGGTATCTGACCCTGATGCTGGCACCGTTCCCCGGGCTGCATCAGATCGCGGGATTTTCGGTGGTCGGCCTGTTCGCGTCCTGGGCGACGGTGGTGCTGTGGCTGCCGGCGCTCGACAGGACCAAACCGCCGCGCCATGGCCGATCGATGCTCGCTGGCGCCGGTTGGTTTCTGACCGCGTGGGAGGAACCGCGCTACCGCACGCATCGCCGGATCATCCTGGGCTGCCTGATCGTCACCGGGCTGGTCGGCCTGACCCGCATCGAGACCGATGACGACGTCAGGCGCATGCAGTCGTTGTCGCCGGAGCTGGTGGGCCAGCAGGAGCGGCTACAGCGATTGATCGGCTCGACCGCGGGCAGCCAATTCTTCCTGGTGCAGGCACTGGACGACGAGACGGCGTTGCAACGCGAAGAGGCATTGGCCGAACGGCTCACGCCGTTGGTCGGCAAGGCACTCCTGGGCTTTCAGGCTCCGGCGCAATATGTGCCGTCGGCCGCGCGGCAGCGGGCCAACCGCGTTCTGGTCCGTGGTGGGCTCGATGGTGCCTTGCTGCGCCAGCAGGTCGCGCGGCTCGGGCTGACCGACGCGCCGGCGCCGGTCGATGATGACGGACCGGTCCTGACCCTGCCCGAGGCGCTCAACAGCGGCGCGCTCGGCTTTCTCTCGATGCTGATCCTCGATGGTGGCGGCGGGGCCATTCATGTCGTGACGCTCGAGGGCGTCACGGATCTGCGCGCGCTGGCGTCGGTGGCCGAAGCTATGCCCGGCATCCGGTTCGTCGATCCCGCCGGCGATTTCAGCACGCTGCTCGGCAAGTATCGCAACCGCGCCATCATCCTGCTCGCTCTGTCGGCTGCCCTGATGGCGCCGCTCCTTGCCTGGCGCTATGGTCTGCGCGGCGGTCTGCGCGTCCTGGTGCCGCCCATGCTGGCGGTGGCGCTGGCGCCCGCCTTGCGCGCGATCGCCGGCGGCCATTTCACCTTTTTCGATGCCATGGCGTTGGTGCTGATCCTGTCGATCGGTGTCGATTATGCCGTGTTCTGTGCCGAGACGGCCGGCGAGCGAAAGCCTGTAACCATGCTGGCGGTCGCGATGGCCGCCGCTACCGCGCTGATGTCGTTCGGCCTGCTGGCGGTCAGCGGCGTGCTGGCGGTGCGCGCCTTCGGCGCGACCATGGCGATCGGTATCCTGCTCGCCTTCCTGCTGTCGCCCATGGCGTGCGGCGTTTCGCGGTCTGGGACCGCCGACCATTGGTCGCGGCTGGATGAGCGCGGGGCCTATTGGGGTATCCAATTCGTCGTCGGTGGCTATTTCCTGCTCGGTCGGCGCGCCTCAGTGATCCTGCTTTGGCCGATCGTCCTGTATTTCTATCTGACCGATCCGCAGCGCCGCCGGGATTCCCTGAACTATCTGGCGCGGGTTCATCGAATGACAGACCGACCGGCACCGGGCGGCATCGATGGATTGCGGCATTTCATGAGCTTCGCTGAGAAGGCGCTCGAAACGCTGATCGCCTGGGCGCGTCCCGACGGCAACAGGATCGCGGTGGTCGGAGCCGAGGGTATCGATCGGCTGGCGGCGGAAAACCGCGGCGGATTGCTGATTGTCTCTCATCTTGGCAATGCCGAGCTCTGCCGATCGGGCTTGGAATCCAGGTTCGGCAAGAACGTCAATGTGCTGCTGCATACCAAGCACGCAGTCCAATACAACCGCATGCTCCGGCGCATCAATCCGGCGATCGCGGCACGCACGATCGAGGTCACCGAGGTCGGACCGGAAACCGCCATCCAATTGGAGGCGCGTGTCAGCCGCGGCGAGTGGATCGCCATCGCCGGGGATCGCACACCGGTCGTCGGTTCCGGTCGGATCAGCCAGGCGCCGTTTCTTGGGTTTTCGGCGCCCTTTTCCCAGGGCCCCTATATTCTCGCCGGCCTCATGAAATGCCCAGTGTATGTGATGTTCTGCCTGCGCGATCGCGAGGGCCATACCGTATATTTCGAAAAATTCGCTGATCGGATCGATCTTCCACGGCGCGACAAGGCCGCATTCCTCGACGATCTCGCGGCGCGCTATGCGGGGTTGCTGGAGCGCTATTGTCTCGCGGCGCCGTTGCAATGGTATAATTTCTTCGATTTCTGGGCTGCGGACGAGGCCCTGGATCGAGGTGCACCGTGACGCCTTTCAATGCAGGGGCGCATATCCCAGCCAAGGATGCCTGGACCCGGTCCATGCGCCGCCGCGCGGCGGATCGCGACGCTTGCGCCTGGCCGATGCCGTCGTTCGAGGCCCGGTCCAGCGAGGCGGATCGCCATCAGGTCATCATCGTCGGGGCTGGGATAGGCGGTCTGACTGCCGGCGCCTTGCTCGCCAAGCGCGGGGTCAAAGTATTGCTGGTCGAGTCTCACAACCGGCCGGGGGGCTATTGCTCGTGCTGGACCCGGACCAGCGCCAGGGGAGGGAGCTTCCGCTTCGATGCCGGGGTGCAGGACTTCAGCGGCCTCGGCGAGCGTGGCCCGATCCGACACCTGTTGCGCGCGCTCGATGTGGAGCAGCGGATCGAATGGCGCCGGGTCAGGCATTTCTACAAGAAGGACGGACTGGGCTTTCAAGTCCCCGACGATCCCGCCGAGATGGTCGAGGCGCTCGGTGCCTTGTTCCCGGCTGAACGCGCTGGCATAGCGTCGTTCCTTCATGAAATGGCAGCGGTCTATCGCGATCTCTATGCGGATATCGAGATGACCGGGGGCGTTCCGATGCCGCCGGCGACGCTCGAGGGGATGCTGATCTGGCCCTCGACCCATCCCCATGCCTGGCGCTGGATGAAGCGGCCCTTCACCGAGATGCTGGATACGTTCCTGGTCGACCCCAGGTTGAAGGATCTGCTGACCACTGTTGCCGACTATATTACCGATCGGCCGGACACGCTGAGCGTTGCCGATATGGCGCCCTTGTTCGGCTATTATTTCGATGGCGGCGCCTATCCGGTCGGTGGCTCGCAGCGTCTGGCCGACCTGCTGTCCGCCGTCATCGAAGAGCATGGCGGGCAAGTGCTGCTCCGCACGCGGATCAAGCGGATCCTGGTCGAAAATGGTCGTGTCGCCGGTGTCGAGTCCGCAATCGGCAAGGTCCATCGGGCCCCTATCGTCGTGGCCAATGGCGACGTCGTCTCCATGCTGACCGATCTGGTCGGCGAAACGCATCTGACCGCGCGCTATCTGGAGAAGCTGCGGGCGATGCGACGGGGCCCCTCGGCGATATTGCTCAGCTTGGGACTCGATAGGGTGCCGGATCTTCCGGCGCGGATCTTCGTACGGCAGGACGGGCTCGTGTTCGGCATCGGCAATCCCAGCGTCATCGATCCGACCCTGGCGCCGCCGGGCTGCGCCGCGGTCACGTTGCTGTGCCTGTTGTCAGACGAGGCGGCATCGGCATGGCGCCGCAAAGATGCGGGTTATCGCGACGACAAGGATCGCTTCGCCGATCGCCTGATCGCTGCGACCGAGGCGTCGGTCCTACCCGGCCTGAAACGGAGCATCATCCATCGCGAGGTCGCCAGTCCGCCGACTTTCACGCTTTTCGCGAAGACCCGTAACGGCAATATCTATGGCGCTGCACGCGATCAATGGCATCCGCGTATCAAATCGCCGGTGCCGGGCCTGTTGCTGGTCGGAGCCGGCACTTCGACCGGGCCAGGGATCGAGGCGGTCGTCGTTTCCGGCACCGCCGCCGCCAATCTGGTGACGGCGTCGTGAGTGACGGCCCTCGATCCGAGTCCGCATTGGTGCGTGACAGGGTTCGACGCCCTTTCCGGCCCAGCGGGTTTGTGTATGGTCGGGCCGAACTTAAAAGCCCCAAGAGGTCAGTTTTGCCCCATAGGGCTGTCGTTCCGCTGCTCTTTGCCGCTCTGCTCGCGGCCTGTGCCGCCAGTCCAGCCCAGCCGCCGCGCAATGCCATTCGGATCGCGCCCGGTCTGGATCTCGCTTTGCCGTGGCCCAGCGACCTCGGGCGTAGCCTGGATGCGACCCAGTTGGTGACCGCCCATTACGGCGATCAGACGATGGTGTTCGAAGGGCATATCACCGCCACTCCCGCTAAATTCCTGCTGGTCGTGGTCGATCCGCTCGGCCGCAGGGCGCTGAGCGTGACCTGGACCGATGCCGGGATAACCTATGAAGCGGCGCCCTGGCTGCCGCCCACCGTCCGGCCGCAGAACATGCTGGCCGATATCGTCATGCTCTATTGGCCGGAGGCGGTCGTGCGTCAGGCCCTGTCTGGCGGCCGTCTGATAGTCACGCGCGGCTCGCGGTCCGTCTTGATGGCCGGCCAGGAGGTCATCCATGCCGATTACCAGCCGGCCGCCGGGGGCGAGATTTGGGCCGGCGTTTCGCGCTACCGCAATCTGCCCTGGGGCTACGATCTCGATATCCAGTCGGTTCTGTCGACGCCATGACAAACCGGCTGTTCCTCAATGATTGCGGCATCGTCTCGCCGCTGGGTCGGGGCAAGCAGGCGACCGCGCAGGCGCTCGCCGCTGGTCGCCGCGATGGGCTGATCCCGCGCGACGATCTGCTGGCGGACCGGCCGGTACATGTCGGCGCCGTGACCGGCGTGTTGCCGGCGCCGCCCCGCGCTCTGGCCGACCTCGATTGCCGGAACAACCGGCTGATGCTGGTCGCGCTGACGGAGATCGCCGGCAGCGTCGAGGTCGCGGCGGAGCGTTATGGCCGACACCGTGTCGCGGTGGTGCTTGGCACCAGTACCTCCGGTATCGCCGAGGGCGAGGCGGCGCTGCGCCAAATCCGCGCCACTGGCGCCTGGCCCGACGAGTACCATTATCGCCAGCAGGAGACCGGCAGCCTCGCGGAATTCGCCGCACGGGCTCTCGGCCTCACCGGCCCGGCCTATACGGTCGCGACGGCCTGTTCATCCAGCGCCAAGGTCTTCGCCTCGGCGCGTCGGCTGATCCGCGCCGGGTTCGCCGATGCCGCCGTCGTCGGGGGTGCCGACACGCTCTGTCGGATGACGCTCAATGGCTTCGGCGCATTGCAGGCGTTGTCGCGAAGCCTGTGCAATCCGTTCAGCGTCAATCGCGACGGCATCACGATCGGCGAAGGCGCTGCCGCCTTCCTGCTGAGCGCGCAAGCCGGGCCGGTGCAATTTCTGGGTATCGGCGAGACGTCCGACGCCCATCACCCGACCGCGCCCGATCCGGAAGGTGGTGGGGCGTTGCTGGCTATGCGGCAGGCGCTCGGCGATGCCGGGCTGGCGGCGGCCGACATCGACTATATCAACCTCCACGGCACGGCGACGCCGCTCAACGACGCCATGGAAAGCAAGGCCATCGCCGGGATCTTCGATCCGGGCACGCCATGCAGCTCGACCAAGGGCATGACCGGCCACATGCTGGGCGGCACCGGCGGCTGCGAGGCGGCGTTCCTGTGGCTGACGCTCAATCAAGCGACCACCAGCGGGCTGTTGCCGCCGCATATCTGGGATGGACAGCCGGACCCGGCCTTGCCGCCCTTGAACCTGATCGGGCCGGGTACGCGTCTGCCCGATCGCGAGCGGTTGGCGATGCTGAGCAATTCCTTCGGCTTCGGCGGCAGCAATGTCGCCATGATCCTCGGTCGGGGGTGGGCCTGATGCAGCAGGCTTTCCCGGCGGTCGCCGATCTGCTGCCCCATGGTCCGCCCATGGTGCTGCTCGATGCGGTGGTTGACGAGACGGACGCCAGTTTGACGGCGGCCGTGACCATTCGCCCGGATAGCCCGTTCGGCGTGGCAGGCGAGGGGGTTCCGGCCCATGTCGGCATCGAATACATGGCCCAGGCCTGCGGTGTCTTTGCCGGTCTGCAAGCCCAACGGACCGGCCTCCCGGTCCGGCTCGGCTTTCTGCTCGGAACCCGACGTTATCACGCCTCCGTGCCTTGGCTTCGGGTCGGCTGGCGGCTGACGGTGACCGTGACGGCGGTGTTCCGTGAGGGACAGATGGGGGTGTTCGATTGCCGGATTCGTCACGAGGCGACGGAGATCGCGGCGGCCCAGATTACGCTCTACCAGCCCGACGATCAGGCAAGTGTCCTGGCCGATCGGCCATGAGGGTTTGAAATGATCGACAGGACGATCCTGGTCACGGGCGCGAGTAAGGGCATCGGCCAGGCGATCGCGCTGCGGTTGGCGCGTGACGGCTTCCGGGTCGTTGTTCATTACGGCACCGACAGGGGCGCCGCCGAGACGGTGCTGGAGACGATCCGGCAACAGGGCGGCGAGGGCCGCATACTCGGCTTCGATATCGCCGATCGCGCCGCCTGCCGCGCGGCGCTCCAGGCCGACATCGCCGCGCATGGCGGCTATTACGGGGCGGTGTTGAACGCCGGCATTGCGCGCGACAATGCCTTTCCGGCCCTGACCGACGACGATTGGGACGCCGTGCTCGGTACCAATCTCGATGGCTTCTACAATGTCCTGCATCCCCTGGTGATGCCGATGGTGCGGATGCGCGAGGGCGGTCGGATCGTCACTCTGTCCTCGGTCTCCGGCTTGATCGGCAATCGCGGGCAGGTGAATTACAGCGCGGCCAAGGCCGGGATCATCGGTGCGACCAAGGCGCTGGCGATCGAGTTGGCGAAGCGTGCCATCACCGTGAACTGCGTGGCGCCCGGCATCATCGAGACGCGGATGACGGCCGGACTGCCGGTCGAGGAGATCGCCAAGATCGTGCCGCTCCGGCGCGTCGGACGCCCGGAGGAGGTTGCCGCCGTGGTGTCTTTCCTCTGCTCGGACGGGGCCAGCTATGTGACGCGCCAAGTGATCTCGGTGAATGGGGGTATGATCTGATGCGTCGTGTGGTGGTGACCGGCATGGGCGGCGTGACCGCGCTCGGCGAGGACTGGCCGAGCATCCGGGCGCATTTCGCCGCGGGCCGCACCGGCATACGTTTCATGCCGGAATGGGACCGCTTTTCCGGCATCAATACGAGACTGGCAGCACCGATCGCCAATTTTTCGGTCGAGCACCGCTACCCGCGCAAAAAGCTTCGAACCATGGGGCGCGTGTCCTGCCTGGCGGTCTATGCGACCGAGCGTGCGCTCGCCGATGCCGGGCTGATCGACGATCCGGTGGTGCGGGGCGGGCGGACCGGCGTCGCCTATGGCTCATCCTTCGGTAGTCCGGATGCGGTGCTGGGCTTTTACGAACTCAAGATGCATGGCGCGTCGAAGCATCTGAATGCCACCAACTACATTCAAATGATGAGCCATACGGCTGTCGTGAATATCGGCCTGTTCTTCGGCGTGACTGGCCGTATCATCCCGACGTCCAGCGCCTGCACCTCGGGCAGCCAGGGCATCGGCTATGCATATGAGGCGATCCGCTGGAACAAGGCCGACATCATGATCGCGGGCGGGGCCGAGGAGTTGGACATCACCGATTCCGCCGTCTTCGACACATTGTTCGCGACCAGTGTGAAGAACGACCGGCCGGAGACGACGCCGCGCCCCTTCGACCGTGACCGGGATGGCCTGGTCATCGGTGAGGGGGCTGGGACCCTGATCCTCGAGGAATACGAGCATGCGCGCGCGCGCGGTGCGCGCATCCACGCCGAGATCGTCGGGTTCGGCTCCAATTCCGACGGCAACCATGTGACCCAGCCGCAGGCGGCAACCATGCAGGTGGCATTGCGATTGGCTCTTGAGGATGCCGGTCTGGACCCGGCTGCCATCGGCTTCGTCAGCGGCCACGGCACGGCCACCGAATGGGGCGATATCGCCGAGACCAAGGCGACCAACGCGGTATTCGGCGCGGCCATGCCAATCCACTCGCTCAAGGGTTTCTTCGGTCACTCGCTCGGCGCATGCGGCGCGATCGAGGCGTGGCTCTCGATCAAGATGATGCGAGATGGTTGGTTCTGTCCGACGGTCAATCTGGCAAATGTCGATGAACGGTGCGCGCCGCTGGATTACGTGATGGGTGCGCCGCGGCAGCTCGAAATCGAGCATCTGATGAGCAACAATTTCGCCTTCGGTGGCGTCAACACATCATTGATTCTTAAACGATTGTAGTCGGTTAGCGACCCGCAGCGGAATTTTCATCAGCGACGAACCGAACCTTGCCGGGCTTTACGCCTTGCGGCGCGGGTGGAGCGACGTGCGATCGGCGGAGCAGTGGATCAGGGAGAGTGAGGTGGCTCCGTTCGTTTGGACAGTTTGGCGGCTGCGATAAGCTAATCCCGGATCACGATCATGCCGCCAGGGGAAAGCCCGCTGAATCTGGCGCTGATGCACCTGATCGACGAGGCGTTCACCGAATGGCCGTTCTATGGCTCCCGGCAGATGGCTCGCCATCTCCGACGCCAAGGCCTCCCGGTTGGCCGCAAGAGGGTTTCTGGGTTGATGGCGAAGATGGAGCTTTGCCCGATCTAGCAGAAGCCGCGGACCACCGTGCGGCACCCTGGGCACAAGATCTACCCGTACCTGTTCAGGGAACTGGCGATTGATCGGCCCAATCAGGTGTGGTGCGCCGATATCACGTACCTGCCCATGCGGCAGGGATTTCTGTATCTGGTGGCGATCATGGACTGGTACAGCCGCAAGGTTTTGTCCTGGCGGCTGTCCAATACCATGCACGCGGATTTCTGCGTCGAGGCACTGGAGGAGGCGCACGCCCGGCATGGCAGGCCGGAGATCTTCAACACCGACCAGGGCAGCCAATTCACCGGGGCCGAATTCACCGGGTGCTGAACGACTCCGGCGTGCGAATCAGCATGGACGGAAGAGGGCGTTGGATGGACAATGTCTTCATCGAAAGATTGTGGCGCTCGATGAAGTACGAATGCGTCTATCTGCACGCCTTCGAGACGGGCTCGGAACTGCGCGACGGATTGGCTCGATGGGTCGGCTTCTACAACACAAGCCCGCCCCATTCCGCGTTCGCTGGACAGACGCCCGACGAGGTGTATTTTCAAGCGGCGAAGAGACCGCATCCGGGGCATGTCCCGGATGCGGTCTCTTCCATTCCCCTGGCGGCATGATCGTGATCCGGGATTAGCTTATCGCAGCCGCCAAAATGTCCAAACGAACGAGCCACCTCAGTCTGGCGTGCTCTGACACCCATCCGGGTGCATCAGGCGGCAACGTACCCGACCGGTCGCACTGCCCTGATCGCTGTCTCCCCGATCCCCGGCCAACAATGACGATTGACGGTATGCGGCGCGCGGCGTCAGAGTGGCGTCAACACGGTCGAGGAATAATAGTTCGGCCGCATACCCGGGAGGGGGTCCATGCGATTTGGTCAGGCCGTGGCGACGGGATTTGCCGTATGTCTTGCCTTGTCAGGCGCCCTGACAGCAGGTGCTGCGCGGGCGGAGGAGACTATCAAGGTCGGCCTGATCGACCCGATGAGCGGGGCGTTCGCTGCCTCGGGCCGGCTGGGCGAGCAGCATTTCCGTTTCGGCATCGACCGCGCCAACAACGGCGTGCTGGCGGGCACCGGCATGAAGCTGGAACTGGTGATCCTCGACAACGAGGTGAGCCCCGA
>PKWQ01000439.1 GCA_003133265.1 Acetobacteraceae bacterium | reverse complement strand
GGAGTGGGATGATGCAAACCTTCCGGGTTCTCTCGGCGCTGCTGTGTTATCCCGAGCAGGAATTGCTCGACGCGCTCGCCGAACTGCCTGCCGTACTGGACGCGGAGGCGCTGGTGCCAACCGAGCAGCGTGCGGCGCTGGATGGTTTCATGCGCGAACTCGGCGGCATGGAACTGCTCGACGCGCAGGAACGCTATGTCGCGCTGTTCGACCGCAACCGCTCGCTGTCGCTGCATCTGTATGAGCACGTTCACGGCGAATCGCGCGATCGTGGCCAGGCGATGGTGCGACTGGCGACGCTGTATGGACTGCACGGGCTGGAAGTCGCGGCGAACGAACTGCCGGATTTTCTGCCGTTGTATCTGGAGTTCCTGTCGGTGATGCCCGAACGTGCCGCGCGCTCGATGTTGGCGGAGGCGGTGCATGTGGTCGCCGCGCTGGCGGAAAAGCTGGCGGGGCGCGGCAGTCCCTATGCGGCGGTGCTGCGGGCGCTGGAGGTGCTGGCCGCCAAGCCGGCGCAGCCGGCGATGGTGGCGGAAATGGCCGGGCGGCTCGACCCGGATGCCGACGATCCGGCGGCGCTGGATCGGGAATGGGAAGAGGAGGCGGTGCGCTTTGCCGCCGCTGGTTTGCGGAACGCGACCAATGACGTCGCCTGCGGGAGATAGCGACATGCGCGACACACTCAATCAGATCCTGTTCGGCATCTATCCGTACGTGGTCGCGGCGATATTCCTGCTCGGCAGTCTGGTCCGTTTCGAGCGCGCCCAATATGGCTGGCGGTCCGGCTCGTCGCAGTTGCTGCAAGGCAAACTTCTGCGCGTCGGCAGCAACTGTTTTCATGTCGGCGTGCTGGCGGTTCTCGCCGGGCATGTGGTCGGACTGCTGACCCCGCACGAGATCTATTCCGGCCTTGGGTTGTCGGTGGAATATAAGCAGTTGGCGGCGATGGGCTTCGGCGGGGCATTCGGCGTGGTGTGCTTCGTCGGTCTCAGCCTGCTGATCTGGCGCCGGCTGACCGATGCGCGCGTTCGCGCCACCAGCAGTGCGATGGACATCGCCATCCTGCTGCTGCTCTACGTGCAACTTATTCTGGGCCTGGGGTCCATCTTCGCCTCGGCCGAGCACCTGGACGGCTCGGAGATGCTGGCGCTCGCCGGCTGGGCGCAGCATATCGTCACCCTGCGCACCGATGCCGCCTCGCTGCTGGCCGGCGTCGATCCGATCTTCAAGATCCATATCGCGCTTGGCATGACCATCCTGATGCTTGCGCCGTTCTCCCGGCTGGTGCATGTCTGGTCGGCCCCGCTCACCTATGTCGGTCGGCCGTACCAACTGGTGCGGCGCCGGGGCGGGGCGGGAGTGCCGTGATGCAGACCGTGGTCATCGACGGCAGAGAGATCCCACCCGCCGCCATCGCCGCGGAGATGCAGTATCACCCCGCGCCGACGCAGGAACATGCCTGGACCGAGGCGGCCAGGGCACTGGCGATCCGTGTCCTGCTGCTGGCGGAGGCCGTCCGCCTCGGCATCGTCGCCGAACCGGAAGACGGCGAGGGCGAGGAGGAGGCACATATCCGCGCCTTGCTGGCGCGGCATATCCGCACGCCCGAACCCGACGAGGCGACCTGCCGGCGCTACTGGTCGGCCAACCGCGCCCGCTTCCGCGCGCCCACCGTTTACGAGGCCGCACACATCCTGTTTCCGGCCGCCGTCGACGACGAGACGGCACGGGCGGCGGCGAAGCGGGCGGCGCAGGAGACGCTGGCGCTGCTGGCCGACGCGCCGGAGCGCTTCGCCGGGCTGGCGCGCGAGCGCTCCGCCTGTCCGTCGTCGGAAAGCGGCGGGGTGCTGGGTCAGCTCTGCCGGGGCGATCTGGTCGGCGAGATCGAGACCTTCATCATGTCGATGGAGCCGGGCCGCATCTGCCCGGTGCCGGTGGCCAGCCGCTATGGCTTTCATGTCCTGCGGCTGGATCGCCGGGAGGAGGGTGCGGACCTGCCGTTCGAGGCGGCGCAGCCGGCGGTGACGCGGCATCTGATGGGCCGATCCTGGCAACGCGCCGTCAGCCAGTATCTGCGTATCCTGGCCGGACGCGCGCATATCGAGGGGCTGGATTTGCGGGCGGCGGATTCGCCGCTCGTGCAATGAACGCACCCCAACCGCTGCCGCCGGTACTGACGGCCGGCTTTCGCCCGTTCTTCCTGGCCGCATCCTGCTGGGCGGTGCTGGCACTGGCGCTGTGGCTCGCCATGCTGATGGGGCTGGTCATACTGCCCAGCCGGTTCGACCCGCTGAGCTGGCATGTGCATGAAATGCTGTTCGGCTTCGTGCTGGCCGGGGTCGGCGGCTTTCTGCTGACCGCCATTCCGAACTGGACCGGCCGGACGCCGGTTCGGGGCGCGTTGCTGGGCGTGTTGATCGGGCTGTGGGCGCTGGGACGGGCGGCGACGCTGGTCTCGGCGCTGCTGCCGCTCTGGCTGGCGATCACCGCCGATCTGGCGTTTCCGGTGCTACTGGAGGTCGTCGCGGCGCGCGAGCTGATCGCGGCGGGCAACCGGCGCAATTATCCGCTGATGGTGCCGGTGGCAGTGCTGGGTCTGGCCAACCTGCTGATGCATCTGGAGGCGGCCGGCGCCAGCGTGCCGCCCGGGCTCGGCTGGCGGTTGGGACTGGCCGCCGTCGCCATGCTGATCTCGGTGATCGGCGGACGGATCGTGCCGGCCTTCACCCGCAACTGGCTGACCGCGCGGGGCGCGGCACGGCTGCCACCGCCCGCCGGCCGGCTGGACAGCGCGGCGCTCGGGCTGCTGCTGGCTGGGCTGCTGGCATGGGCTTGCCTGCCGGATGTCGACGGCGTCGGCTGGCTGCTGCTGGCCGGGGCGGCGGTGCATCTGGTGCGGCTGGCGCGCTGGCAGGGGCTGCGGACCATCTCCGAGCCGGTGCTGGCGATCCTCCATCTCGGCTATTTCTGGCTGGTGGTGGCTGTGGCGCTGCTGGGCGTGGCGCGATTGCTGCCCGCGTTGCCCCTGGCTGCCGCGCTGCACGCGCTGACCGCGGGGGCCTTCTCCACCATGCTGCTGGCGGTGATGACCCGCGCCACCCTCGGCCATACCGGCCGGGCGTTGCATGCCGACGGGCCGACGATCGCGATCTATGCGCTGGTCACCGTGGGCGCGGTGTTGCGGGTGCTGGCGGCATGGCCGGCAGCGGCGACGATGATGCTGCTGGGCGTGGCGGCACTCTGCTGGGCGGCGGCGTTCGCGCTGTTCGCGGTGATCTATGGGCGGTTTCTGCTGACGTCGCGACCGGGGATGTAGGCATTCGGGGGCGGATGCGCCTGCCAGTTCCTCTCGAAAGTAATAACCTATTAGGGTGACGACTTCGGGTGCCCGCGTGGCAGCGGCAGGAGGAAAACATGGATCTCGATTTCGGCGGTCGCGTGATCGTCGTCACCGGAGGAGCGAGCGGCATCGGTGCGAGTTGCGCGCGCTTCTTCGCGGCGCGCGGCGGCCGTGTTGTCGTCGCCGATAAGAACGAGGCTGCCGCGCGGCAGATCGCCGGCGAGATAGACGGCATTGCCGCCGCCCTGGATGTCACGCAGGAAGCCGAGGCCGAGGCGTTGATGGCACGCCTGGAGGATGAGGTGGGACCGATCGCGGTGCTGGTGAACAGCGCCGGCGTGCTGCAGCGCACCGCGCCGCCGGGCGCGCTCACGATGAAGGAGTGGGATCTCGTCGCGCGCATCGATCTGCGCGGCACCTATGTGTGCTGTGCGGCGGCGGGCGTGCGCATGGCGAAGCGGCGGGGCGGCGCCATCGTCAACATCGCCTCCGTTTCCGGCATGCGGTCCGGCCCGCTCCATTCCTACGGTCCGGCGAAGGCCGGCGTGATCAGCCTCACGGAGTGTCTCGCGGCCGAATGGGGCCCTGCAGGGGTTCGCGTCAACACCGTGTCCCCCGGTTTCACGCGCACGCCGGCGCTCGACAAGGGGGTCGATCTGGGCGTGCTCGACCGCACTGACATGACCGCCGGCTCGGCGTTGGGGCGGCTGGTGGAGCCCGAGGAGATCGCTGCCGCGGTGGGCTTTCTCGCCTCCGATCTGGCCTCCGCCATAACCGGCGTGAACATCGCGGTGGATGCCGGCTATCTCGTCGCCACGCCCTGGCAGGCGTACGGCGGGCTGCGCCCGTCTCCAGAAACCGCCACATGATCCTGGATCGTCGATAAGGCCGGCGCCGCATTGACACATAAATGAACCACGGTTCACTGTTCACGAAACTTGCCGCCGGGGAGGAGTTCAGAACATGGCCCAGAGCACCACCGAGATCACGCCCATCCTCACCAGCCGCGATGGCGCGGTCGGCGTCATCACGATCAACCGGCCGGAAACCCTCAACGCGCTCGATATCCCCACCGTGCTGCGGCTGGAACAGGCTCTGACGGAGCTGGAGGCGGACGAGACCGTGCGCGTCATCGTGGTGACCGGCGCGGGCGAACGGGCCTTCGTGGCCGGCGGCGACATCGCCGACCTCGATAGCCGCCAGGGTCTTGCCCATTACCTGGAGTTCGCGGAGGTCATCCATCGCTGCTTCCGCCGCTTCGAGGAATGCGACAAGCCGACCATCGCCGCCGTCAACGGCTGGGCGCTCGGCGGCGGGACCGAACTGCTGCTGTCGCTCGACATCCGCATCGTCGCCGACAACGCACGCTTCGGGTTGCCGGAAATCACCCTCGGCCTGTTCCCGGGCGCCGGCGGTACCCAGCGCATCCTGCGCCAGATGCCATCCTGCCGCGCCCGTGAAATCGTCTTCACCGGCGAGCATTTCACCGCCGCCGAGGCGGTTGCCTGGGGCCTCGCCAACCGCGCGGTGCCCAAGGCCGAACTGATGGCCGAGGCGCTGGCCACGGCGCAGAAGATCGCGGCCAAATCGCCGCTGATCCTGAAGCTGCTGAAGCGCACGCTGCGCCACGGCCAGGATATGCCGCTGACCGCCTCGTTGGCTTACGAGCAGGCGATGGTCAGCCTCGTGCTGGACAGCAAGGACGCACACGAGGGCTGCCGCGCCTTCCTGGAGAAGCGCAAGGCCAGTTTCACGGGACGCTGATCATGGATTTCCAGGTTTCCGAAGAACAACGCATCATCGTCGAGACCGCCTCTCGCGTGGGCGCACGCTACGGCCTCGATTATTGGCGCGATCAGGACAACAAGAAGGCGTTTCCGCAAGCCGCCTGGACCGCGTTCTGCGAGGCCGGGCTGGCTGGGCTCGCTTTGCCGGAAGCCTATGGCGGCTCCGGCCTCGGCATGCTGGAGATGGCGCTGGTGATCGAGGAACTGTCGGCGGCGGGCGGCGGCTCGACGCTGGCGCAGCTGTTCATGGTCAACCCGATCTTCGGCGGCGTGGCGCTGGCCAAGTTCGGCACCCCGGCGCAAAAGGCCGCCATGCTGCCGCCGCTGATCCAGGGCCGGATGAATTTCTGCATGGCGCTGACCGAGCCCGACGCCGGCAGCAACAGCCTGGAGGTCCGCACCTTCGCCCGTGCCGATGACGACGGCTGGCGCCTCGACGGCCGCAAGATCTGGATCACCGCGGTTCCGGACGCGCAGAAGATGCTGGTGGTCGCCCGCACCAGGAAGCTGGAACAGGTCAGCCGCCGCACCGAGGGGATCAGCCTGTTCCTGATCGACGTGGCGCGCGAGGGGCTGACGCATCAGAGCATCGAGAAGGTCGGCACCAACACGCTGGCGTCCAGCTCGATATTCTTCGACAACGTCCGGGTCGCGCCGAACGAGTTGATCGGCACGCTCGACAAGGGCTGGCGCGAGTTGCTGGAAGTG
>PKWQ01000066.1 GCA_003133265.1 Acetobacteraceae bacterium | reverse complement strand
CGATATCAACGATTTCGACGAAACCCTGCCCGCCCCGTTCGAATGGGACGTCAAACGGCTGGCCGCCAGCGTCGCCACGGACGGGCACAGCCGCGGCATGGCGGACAAGACATGCCGTACCCTCGCGCGCATGGCGGTGCATGGCTATCGCACCGAAATGGCCGCGCTGTGCCGCCGCGATCCGCTGACCGCCTGGCACGAACGCATCGACGTCGTCGCCGCGCTCCAGGGCATCGAGGACCTGAAATTGCGCGATCGGGAACTGAAGCACCTGCATGCCGCGACGGACGCCGCGCACAGGGGCTATCCGAAACTTCTGGAGCGGTACAATGGCAGGTGGCGCATCCGCGCGCATTCGCCGCTGATTTTCCCGCTGGCCGGACGGAGCGATGCCACGCACGAGATCGCGGCTCGCGCGGCGTTCCACTCCTACGAAACCACCTTGCCCGAGGAGCGCCGGGTGCTGCTGGACCGCTTCCGGCTGAGCGACATCGCCTTCAAGGTGGTCGGTATNNGCTGCAAATCAAGGAAGCCGGCCCTTCCGCCCTGGCGCACTATGTCGGCCCCAGCGCCTATGCCAACCAGGGCGAGCGCGTCGTTGTCGGACAAAGGATGACGCAGGCGAGCCCCGACATCTTCCTGGGCTGGACCTCCGATCATGGCGATGACCGGCATTGCTATGTCCGTCAGCTCAAGGACCAGCGGCTGGCGCTGCTGGGCGCCGAGTTGGCCGACGACGCGCTGGCGCACTACGCGGCGTTGTGCGGACAGGTTCTGGCCCGCGCGCACGCGCGCTCTGGTGACGCGGCGCGCATCGCGGGCTACATGGGGAACAGCGGCACCTTCGACGCCGCGATCTCGGATTTCGCCCTGGCCTACGCCAAGCAGACCGAGCGAGACTGGCGCCTGTTCCTGGAAGCGATCAAATCCGGGCTGATCGAGGCAAATACCGCATGATATCGACCGCGTTATTGAACGAAGCCGAATCCCTGCTCGCCGCAGCCCGTGCGAGCGGGATCACTCTGGCGACCGCCGAAAGCTGCACCGGCGGATTGATCGCCGCGACGCTGACCGCCATCGCCGGTTCCTCGGACGTGGTGGATCGCGGGTTCGTCACCTATTCCAATGAAGCCAAGGCCGACATGCTGGGCGTGCCCCTGGGGTTGATCGACGCCGTGGGCGCGGTGAGCGAACCGGTGGCGCGGCTGATGGCCCAGGGTGCGCTAAGCCGGTCGCGGGCGCACATCGCCATTTCAGTGACCGGCGTCGCCGGTCCGGGCGGCGGCAGCGCGGACAAGCCGGTGGGGACGGTCTATTTCGGCATGGCCCAGCGTGGCCGGCCATCGCATGCCGAGCGCCGGGTCTTTCCGGGCGACCGCGCCGCCATCCGGGCGGCGACGGTGGCGACCGCCTTCGCGCTGATCCGCGCGCGGCTCTGACCCGCCGCCCGGAGATCGTCGATGATTGAGCGCGCGCGCCGTCTTGCCATCATCCAGCCGCTGCCGGGGATCGGTGACATGATCTGGCACCTGCCGCACATCCGCGCCCTGACCCGCCATTTCGGCGTCTCCGCCACCGTCATCACCAAGCCGCGCTCGGCGGCCGACCAGTTCCTGACGCAAGATGACGGCGTGGCCGACATCATGTGGCTCGATCGCAACCCGGAGGGCCGGAAAGGCAGGCATGACGGTCCGCTGGGGTTCCTGCGCTTCGCCTTAGAACTCCGCGCCCGTGCCTTCGATACCGTCGTACTGCTGCATCACAGCCATACCCTGGCTTTCCTGACGATGGTGGCGGGAATTCGCGACCGCTACGGCTATGGCTATGGGTTGCAGCGTTTCTTTCTCAACCACCCGGCCCGCGTGCCGGCCGATCTGCTGGCGCTGCACCAGTTCCAGCGCGCGACCCTGTTTCTGCGCGACGCCGGCATTCCGTTGGCCGATCCTGAACCAAGGCTGGCGATCCAGCCGCAAGCCCGGGCAGCGGCCCTGGCGCGGCTTGGCCTGAATTCCCACGGCTTCATCGCCATGGGGATCGGCAGTTCGGAGACATCCAGGCAATGGGGCGCCGAACGTTTCGCCGATCTGTCGGGCAGCCTGCTGGATGCCGGATGGGAACACATCGTCCTGGTGGGCGGCACGGCGGAAGCGGACATGGCGCGGGACATCCGCCAGCGGCTGGGAACGCGCGCCGATCGGATCGTTCCCGCGATCGGCTGGGGTCTGGCCGAGGTTGCGGCTCTGTGCGCGGAGGCCGCTTTCTATGTCGGCAACAACACCGGCGCGATGAACATCGCGGCGGCCGCCGGCACCCGCACATACAGCCTGTTCGGCGATGTGCCGCCATTCCATCACGCGGCCAGCATCGTGCCGATCGTCACGCCCCCCGGCGCGGTACGCGGGATGGCGGGGATCACGCTCGGCGCAGTGCTCGACGCGGTGCGCGGCGATCGCGGCGGCCTTGCACCGACTGGAAGATAGGCGCGTGACCCAACCCTGCCGGCTCTGCGGCAAACAAGCGACGACGCTGAACGAAGATCATCCCGGCTATCAAATGCCCGGCCGCTTCGCGATCCATGAATGTGCCTGGTGCGACCTGCAATTCGCCACCCCGGCGCAGGTACCGCCGGGCATCTACGAGCATATCTATCGCAACATCGCCGTACTGCCGGGCTATGCGCGCTATGCGGCCTATGCGCGCGAGATCGTCAATCAGACCGATCCGCTCGGCTGGCTCGCGCATCAGGAGGATGTCTACTGGTTCGTCCGCTCGGTGCTCCTGGACCTCGGTCTCGGCGCCGACGACCCGGTCTACGAGATCGGCAGCGGCCTCGGCTACCTGACCTATGCGCTGCGCCGCGCCGGTATCCAGGCGACCGGGCTCGATATCTCCCAAACCGCCGTCCAGGCCGCCACGCAGCGTCTTGGCCCGTGGTATCGCGCTGTTCCGGCCGGCGCGCTGGCTTCCATCGCGCCGGGTCAGGCCGCCGCCGTGGTGATGACCGAACTGATCGAGCATATCGAAGACCCCGAGGCGCTGCTGGCCGACGCGCGCGGCCTGCTGCGTCCCGGCGGGATCATGCTGATCACCACCCCCAACAAATCCGCCGTGCGGATCGGTGCCTACTGGGACACCGAGAACCCGCCGGTGCATCTCTGGTGGTTCTCGGAAACCGCGCTGCGGATTATCGCCGGCCGGCAGGGGCTCGGCATCGCGTTCTTCGACTTCACCGCATTCAACGAACGCCGCATCCTCGGCCTGCGCGCGCCGCCGTACCGGCGATTGCTACCGCCATTCCTGGATGCAGCCGGCACGCCGCTGGCGCGCGCGGAAGACTATGCCGACCCGCCGCCAGGACGGGCCCAGGCGATGCTGGAGCGGCTTGTCCCAGGCCACCGCGCGCGCCGCGAAACCGCGCGCTACTACGCCGCGAAAGCCAGGCTCGCGGCGCAGCGCTCGGACAGCATGGGCGTGATCCTGACGGTCCCGCCGCTCAGCTAGATTTCTGCGGGGTCGCGGCGGGCTGCGACGAGGCCGGCTTCGCTGTGGAATGCGCGTGGCGGTTGGCGCGGAAATAGTCACGGATTTCCTGCACCGTGACGTAGCCCTTCTTGTCCTTGTCGATCGCGATGAAATGTCGGGCCACCGTGCTCATATCGGCGGCTTTCGCCTGCTCCAGCGTCAGGTGTCCGTCATGGGTGACGTTGGCCTGCTCGAATGCCTGCTGCAACGGCACATGCGGTGGCCGCGCGGCTTGCGCAGGATGAGCGGCCGGCGGAGCAGCCGGGGTTTGCGCCCACGCCGGCAGCGCGGCGAACGCCAGGAACAAGGCCGCAAGGAGACGCTTCATGGTATGATTCCCTGAAAGTTATGCGTGCATTCTATAGCACAACACAACTTGGGATGGAATACATATGCAACCCGACTAGACCGCAAGCAGCCGGCTAATGACGCGAACCCCTTCCTCGATCCCGGCGCGGTCCACATCCAGATGGGTGCAGGCCCGGCCGCGATACCGGCCCATGGCGGAGAACATCACCCCCTGCATGCGCGCCCGATCCGCCAGTTCCGCCGCCGTCAGCCCGGTGGCCGAGGTATCGAAGAACACCAGATTGGTTTCCGGCTCCTCCACCAGCAGCCCTGGAATCTGGGCCAGCCCGCGCGACAGCAGCCGGGCATTGGCGTGATCCTCGGCCAGCCGGTCGATATTGTGGTCGAGCGCATAGAGGCAGGCGGCGGCGCAGATGCCGGCCTGACGCATCGAGCCGCCGAGCCGCTGCTTCCAGCGCCAAGCCGCGTCGATGAATTCCGCCGAGCCGCACAGCACGGCACCCAGCGGCGCGCCGAGCCCCTTGGTGAAGTCGAGCCACACGGAATCGCAGCCGGCCACCATGTCCTTGGCGGCCACATTGCTCGCCACCACCGCGTTCATCAGCCGCGCGCCGTCCATATGCGTGGCCAACCCCTGCTCGTGCGCCGCGTCCAGCACGGCATTGAGCTGGTCGATCGGCCAGACCGCGCCGCCGCCGAAATTGGCGGTCTGCTCCACCTCCACCAGCGACTGCGGTGGCGCGTGACGCCGGCGCTCCCGGAACGCCTCGCGCAGCGTATCGGCGTCGAACATCCCGCGCGCGCCATCCAGCCCGGTGACCATCACGCCGGCGAGCGCGCCGGGAGCGCCGCCCTCGCTGGTGATGATGTGCGCGTGTTTGTGCGCCAGTACCTCGTCGCCGGGACGGCAATGGGTCAGGATCGCCACCTGGTTGCACATGGTGCCGCTAGGCAGGAAGACCGCCGCCTCCTTGCCCAGCATCGCCGCCATGCGGTCGCACAGCGCATGCACCGTCGGATCGTCGCCGTGCTGCTCGTCGCCGACCTCGGCCACCATCATGGCCTGTTTCATTGCCACGCTCGGACGTGTCTGCGTGTCGGAATAGAGATTCACACGCACGGCAGGTGCGTCGGCGGGGGGGCGCGAGGGGGTATGCACCATGGGGTCGGTCTCCGATTTTGTAGCAGACAGGAAAGCAGGCCGGGGCGACTCTGTCAGCCCTTCGCGGGCGCCGGAGCCGCGGCGGCGGTGGATGGACGGATTGGCGGTCCGTAGACCACGCGGGCCCGAACCTCGAAGGCGTTGACCATGCGGCGGACCGCCTCGTTGAACACTACCCCGATCGCGGCTTGCAGGATACGGCTGCGGAATTCGAAATCGACGAAAAAATCCACCTGGCAGCCCTTGGGGTCGGCGATGAAGACCCATTGGTTGTTCAGGTAGCGGAACGGGCCGTTCTCATAGGTCACGCGCAGCTGCCCCGGCCGTTCCAGCGTCACGTGGGAGCTGAAGCTCTCCCGGAACGGGCCGAAGCCGATGGTCAGATCGGCACGCAGTTCGGTCTTGGTGCGGCTCTTTACCCGCGCGCCGACGCACCAGGGCAGGAATTGCGGGTATTTCCCGACATCGGCGACGAGATCGAACAGCTGCTCCGGCGAATATGGCAATAGACGGCGCTCGGCATGGGTCGGCATCGTCCTAGCCGCTCCCCAGCCGTGCCTCGCGCGCCGCGCGCAATGCCGCGAAGTCGCTGTCCGCATGATAGGAACTGCGGGTCAACGGCGTGGCGGACACCAGCAGGAAGCCCTTGCCCCTCGCGGCCGTGGCGTAGTCGGCGAACTCGTCGGGGGTGATGAAGCTCTCGATCGCCGCATGTTTCACGGTGGGTTGCAGATACTGGCCGATGGTCAGGAAATCCACGTCCGCCACCCGCAAATCGTCCATCACCTGCAGGATCTCGATCCGGCTCTCGCCCAGCCCGACCATCAGGCCGGACTTGGTGAAGATCGTGGGATCGAGGTGTTTCACCCGGTCCAGCAGCCGCAACGACTGGAAATAGCGCGCGCCCGGACGGATGGCGGGATATAGCCGGGGAACGGTTTCCAGGTTGTGGTTGAACACGTCCGGCCGCGCCTCGACCACCACTTCCATCGCACCCGGCTTGCGCAGGAAATCCGGCGTCAGCACCTCGACCGTGGTGGCCGGCGCCACGGCACGGATGGCGCGGATGGTGGCGGCGAAATGGGCGGCGCCGCCGTCGGCCAGATCGTCGCGGTCGACCGAGGTTACCACCACATGACGCAGGCCGAGCTTGGCCACCGCGTCGGCGACGCGCGCCGGCTCGTCCGCATCCAGCGCGTCGGGATGGCCGGTGGCGACATTGCAGAAGGCGCAGGCACGGGTGCAGACCTCGCCCATGATCATCATGGTGGCGTGGCGATGCGACCAGCACTCGCCGATATTCGGGCAGGCGGCTTCCTCGCAGACGGTGGTCAGCCGGTTGTCGCGCATCAGGGCGCGCGTCTCGTTGTAGATGGGATGGTTCGGCGCCTTCACCCGGATCCACGCGGGTTTGCGCTGGATCGGGTTGTCGGGGCGATGCGCCTTTTCCGGGTGCCGCGAAGCGGCCCGGTGATCGATCACGACGCGGGTTGACATGCTGCCTGTCCGGGGTTGCCGCCCTAGAAGTGGATGACCCGACCATAGGCGTCAAGGATGCTCTCGTGCATGGCTTCGCTGATCGTGGGATGCGGGAACACCGTTGCCATCAGCTCGGCCTCCGTCGTCTCCAGGGTACGGGCGATGGTGAAGCCCTGAATCATCTCGGTCACTTCGGCGCCGATCATGTGCGCGCCCAGCAATTGGCCGGTCTTGGCGTCGAACACGGTCTTCACCAGCCCCTCGGGCTCGCCCAGTGCGATCGCCTTGCCGTTGCCGATGAAGGGGAAACGCCCCACGCGCACCTCGTGCCCGGCGGCCTTGGCGCGGGCCTCGCTCATGCCCACCGAGGCGACCTGCGGGCGGCAATAGGTGCAGCCGGGGATGTTGGACGCGTCCATCGGATGTACATCCGCCACCCCGGCGATCTTCTCCACGCAGACGACGCCCTCGTGGCTCGCCTTGTGGGCCAGCCAGGGCGGGCCGGCCAGATCGCCGATGGCATAAACGCCGGGCTCGCCGGTGCGGCCGTAGCCGTCGGTAACCACATGGGTCCGGTCGATCTTCACCCCCGTCCCTTCCAGGCCCAGATTCTCCACGTTGCCGACGATGCCGACCGCCGAGATCACCCGATCCACGGTGATGTCCTGCGTCTTCCCGCCGGCCTCTATGGTCACGGTGACGGAGTTTGCGCCCTTCTTGACGCCCTTCACCGCGGTGCTGGTGAAAATCTTCATGCCCTGCTTCTCGAACGCCTTGCGCGCGAGGGCGGAGATTTCTTCATCCTCCACCGGCAGCACCCGGTCGAGCACTTCCACCACGGTCACCTCCGCGCCCATGTCGCGGTAGAAGCTGGCGAACTCGATGCCGATGGCGCCGGAGCCGATCACCAGCAGGGATTTCGGCATCGCCGTCGGGATCATCGCTTCCTTGTAGGTCCAGATCAGCTTGCCGTCGGCCTCGATGCCCGGAAGCTGCCGCGCGCGGGCGCCGGTGGCCAGGATGATGTGCGGCGCGGTCAGCGTGGCGACCGGCTTGCCGGCCTTCTCCACCGACAGCTTGCCCTTGCCGGCCAACTTACCCTGCCCGTCGATTACGGTGACCTTGTTCTTGCGCAGCAGATGCGCCACGCCGGCGGAAAGCTGCTTGGACACGCCGCGCGAGCGCTGCACCACCTTGGCGAGGTCGAAGCGGATATTGTCGGCGGAGAAGCCGTAATCGCCGAGATGCGCCAGCAGGTGTCCGATCTCGGAGGAACGCAGCAGCGCCTTGGCGGGAATGCAGCCCCAGTTGAGGCAGANNCGCCCAGATGCTCGCGCTCCACCACCGCCGCCTTCATCCCGAGCTGCGCGGCGCGGATCGCGGCGACATAGCCGCCGGGCCCGCCGCCGACCATGATGAGGTCGAAACTCTGCTCAGCCATTGTCCGCTCCTTCGGCGAGCGCGATCAGCGCCGTGCCGCCCAGTTGCCGTACGTGCCAATCGCGCATCGGGCGCGCCCCGATGCTCTGGTAGAAATCGATCGAGGGCTGGTTCCAGTCCAGCACCCGCCATTCGACGCGCCGGCAGTTCTCGGCGACGGCGCGCCGCGCGAGCGTGCGCAGCAGCGCG
>PKWQ01000112.1 GCA_003133265.1 Acetobacteraceae bacterium | reverse complement strand
TGACGATATTGGAACAAACACGTCAAATGCGATTGCCCTGGCGGCCACCGGTGTTGCAATGGCGTCTGGAGTCCGGCCCCGATGGGAATCCGCGCATCGTTGCGGCAAACAAGGGCGGCCGCTATGCCCGTATCAACGAGCTGAAGCTGAGTCTGCCCGACGGCAGGACACTGCCCACCAAGCAACTCGGCCAAACGCCGTACGTTCTTCCGAATTCCGAACGCCGCTGGACCATCGACGACCCACGACAAGCGATCCGCTCGAGTGCTTTGGTGACGGTTACGGGAGTAACCAATGCAGGGCCGTTACAGGAAAAGCTTTCACTCAAAGGATGAGGCGGACCTGGATTTTGGTTCTGCTGGCAATCGGTCTGCGAACTCAATCGGCCGGCGCCGCGGAGCATGTGGTCTTTCTTGAGGTGGTGGTAAACGGGCATGCCAACCGGCATGGTTGGGGAGTTCATCGAACGGGATGGCATGCTCTTGGCGATGCCGGCCGATCTCCGCAGTCTCGGCCTCAAGCCGCTACCTGGCGCGGCAGAGAATGATGCAACCCCGATCTCGCTGTCAGAATTGCCAGGCATCAAGGCGCAGGTCCAGGAACAAACCCAGCGGCTGGAGATCACGGCCGACTCGCGCAGCCTGATTGCAACCAAGCTTGGCGTGACCGGCGTCGCCGAGATCGGCGAGCCGGATCGCTCGCCGTACGGCGCGGCATTCAACTATGACGTGCTGGCCACGCGGGCGGCGGGCCAGATCACTGGCGGAGCCCTGACCGACTTCCGTTTCTTCGGTCCCTATGGGACCTTCTCCAGCACAGGCCTCGGCAGCTTCTCCCCCGCGCTGAGCCAGGGGCCGTTCGCCCGTTTGGACACCGCCTGGACATACTCCGACCCGGACAGCATAAGCCGCTACCGGGTTGGCGACGTAATCACCGGCGGCCTGGGGTGGAGCCGGCCGATTCGTCTCGGCGGCGTTCAAGTAACGACGGATTTCGCGCTGCGGCCCGACCTGGTCACTTTTCCGATTCCGAGCCTGACCGGCGAGACCAAGGTACCGTCCAGCGTCGACATTCTGGTCAACGGCGTGCGCCAGATCAGTCAGTCGGTGCCGGCGGGTCCTTTTCAGATGCAACGTCCGCCAATCATCACCGGAGCCGGCGAGGTATCGGTCGCAGTAACGGACGCGCTCGGCCGCCAAACCGTCATGACACTGCCCTTCTACGCCAGCACCAAACTGCTGACCGCGGGATTGTCGTCGTATTCGGTCGAACTGGGCGGCGTGCGGCAGGGCTATGGCCAGGCGACGTCCGATTACGGTCCCCCGGTGCGGGGATGGCAAGCCTGCGTCATGGGGTGGCTGAACCACAAATCACTAAGACGCTGTACGGCTTTCTTGCCCCAATGTCGGCGCCCTACGCGCCGGCGGGCACGTATACCGATAGTAGTATCATAGCGACTACATCGGCGGGGGGCGGCGTGAAGGCGCTGAACTTCGCGCTTGCTATCAGTAAGAGTTGCAGCGTTTCGACCTCTTCCTTGAATTTTGGTACGCTTGCCCTCAATGCGACGTCGTTGCAGACGAATTTGACGACCGCCTCCACGACAGTGAGCGTTCGATGCATCAACGCAACCGGCTACACCGTGGGCTTGGACGGGGGCACGGGTTCGGGTGCCACAACGACAACCCGCGTGATGAGCAACGCCGCCGCTGGTATCAACTATCAACTATGGCGGGACAGCGCGCGTACTCTGAACTGGGGGAATACGGTGGGAACCAATACGCAGGCTGGGACCGGCACGGGCTCGACGCAAAATATGACCATATACGGGAGTATCGCCGCGGGGCAGGCTGCCGTGCCGGGGACCTACAACGACACCATCAATGTTATTTTGACTTATTGACAGGCGCGTGAATTCCCGATTTTTGAGTTTATTGCGGGTTCGGACGAAGTCAGCCATCGGTTCCAACCGAAGCCGGCCCGGATTCCAACGGAATGCCCCCTGCGGTGGCAGCGCGGTCTGTGAGTTTGACCGCCTCCTTCGTCCCCCGCTCTTCCCCCGCCGGTATAAGTGGCGATGGGTGGCGATCGTGGGTAGACAAGGGGACGGCTCGGGACGACCGCCTGTCCAGAAGTGCCTGAAGCACCTCGAAAAGAGCCAATTCTAGCAAATCTCTCGATGCGGTCGTCGAATTTTTAATCTTGAGGCCGTGGGTTCGAATCCCACCGGGCTCACCAAGGCGACCAACGCGTTTCGGCGATCGGCCCCCGGGCCGGCCCGGCGCGTCCCACGCTCTTCCCCCGAAATCACTGCCGGATATCGCCGATCCCCCCGTGGGACGGGTACGCCGCTGCCATTACGTGGGGGCGTGCGCCGGACCAAAAAATGAAGGGCGGGGGCGTCGGCCCAGCGGCTGAACCGCTCGCGCACCGAGGGGGGACTGGCTCCGGGTGGTCGTCGTCCTCGACGCGCAGCGCCTCGACCAGCAGGTCGGTGTTCCACAGCCTCGCCGAGCTGAGCGGCGCGTCTTTGCTGCCGCCCTCCGGCTCGAACGCCCAAACCGGCATCACGGCAGCTGGCGCCGGCTCTCCGCCGGGCAGGGAGCGTCCGCCCGCCGCCAGCGCGGCCTCGACGATGTGGGCGCCGACCGAATCGCGCAGGTAGTCGACGGCCTCGGCGAAGCCGTAGTCGGGCAGCGCCGGCTCGAAGCTGGCGCGCAGGACCTGCCCGTAGTCGTGGAGCGCGGCGAGCAGGCTGCGGAGCCGCCTCTCCTCGTAGGGGGCCAAGTGTCTTCTTTCCCTCGGGGCGGAATTTGATAAGGCCAAGGCGTAACAGTCGCCATCACCTCACCCACGCCGATTATCACCGCTGCTTGCGGTCCGGGCCAAAGCGGCAACAAAACGCGTTTCCGCGTCGGCCTTGCTGCAAATAGTGGACTTGTCGGCCGGATGAGGACCGCGCACCAAGTAGCCACGATCCGCGCCTGCACCGCTTGTATCGCGCAGCGTGACCTTAATGAGCATCACGCCTGCTTCGCTCCGCAACACCTGACTTCCCGTCATGGGAACCTCCATTTCTGGCATGTGGGTTGCCTAACTTTTTGGAAATGACACGTGGGCGGCCTTGCTATGTTCGAGAGCCGCGTCTGCGTGCTTCTTGGCGTCTTCGGGCTTGCCGAGATCGCGATGATAGGCCGCCTGATGGTGATGATGCGCGGCGGCGTGGTGGCGAGCGGCCGCCAGAACCAGAAGGTGAGCCTCACTCGCCGGACTCTTCGGTGACTGTACCATTTATCGTATTCCTTACCCTGAACGATGAGTTAGGCGACGTCCAGAAATTATCGCTTCAATTATGCGCCATTACGCTGCGGGTCTGCCAACGTGATGGTCATCCGCTCAATTCGATTGATCTTGGGCGTTGTCTTATTGCCTATCCGGCAGCGAACAGCGGGGGCAGGCTCGGAAACTACGCAGGCCCGCTGGGAGGTATCGGAGTTGGCTGCCGATCCCCCCGTGGGACGGGCGCCCCGCCGTAATTGGGCGGAGGCGCGTGCCGGACCAAAAAATGAGGGGCCGGGGCGTCGGCCAGACGGCCGACGCCCCGCTCCCGCATGATGATGCCGCGCGCCGCTGTCGGCCCTCAGGCGGGCGCCGCCGCGGCGGAGATCACGTAGGCGTCGTCGCGGCCGGCAGCCGCGTGGTGGACAGGGCGCGCCCGCCGCCCGCCGACGCCGCTACCCGCTCCTGCGTGAACAAGGATCGAATGCGCGCTTTGACATCCCGCAGAGACGACGCCCAAAGCCCCAACGTCGTCTCGATCGATGCACCAGACATCCATGACCTCCCGAATCATGGTTGCCCATAGATTCAGAGATCAACAGAAACCGCAACTGTAATGCTAGGCAGATGCAAATCGAAGCCACCGAAGCCGAGGCTCGGCTCGATCAGCCACGCGCCGAGATTTTGCTGCATGCCGACACGTATGCCGCCGCCGCCGGCCAGCCCGTTGGTGTCGCCCCGCGTCGTTGCGCCGAACAGCGGCAGTGTCCGACGCACATTCTCCTGTTGATACATCAGACCGAGTTGCGCCTCGGCAAAGAACATCCCGCTCTGCCATTGGCCATAGGTCGCAAACTGCGCCGTGTTGTTTGTGGCCTGCCCGCTGGTCTGCGACCAAGTCTGCCCGTCGACTGTTCCGACCGCCACGCCAACACGCCCTGTGTCGGCCACCGGTATATCGATGCCGGCCGCCGCGCCACCCAGCCCTGCGGTAAAGCCAGGGGGAGCCACCACCCGCGCCGGTGGTGCAGTAGCCGGCGAGCCCGCTGACCCAGATCGTGCTGCCGTTCGGTCCGGGCGCGCTGTTGGCGGCGTTATCGGCGGCCAAACCGCGCCGCGCCGCCAACTGACCGCTGACCGCATTGGCCATCAGGTACCAGGAGTTGCGCGCCGTGATCATCCCGTCGGCGTAGATCGATGGCGCCAACTCATCCAAACCCGCGGTGATGCTGCCGGCGGGCAGTGTGTAGAGGGGGCCGAACAGCGCCGACTGGGCGGAATCCATCGCCACGCCGGGGGCGGGACGGATCGCATCCAACGCACCGCCGACACTGCTTTCGCTGCTGCTCGCCGCCACACCGGCGGCGGCCAGGTTGCCGTAGAAACTCGGTGTCGTCACTAGCGAAATCGTGTTGCTGCCATACAACGTGTCAAACCGCGTGCCGGCGGCGAGACCGCTCGTCGGCTCGGTCAACGAATTGAAGCTGCCGGATATGCCGCCGATAGCGGTGAGGATCGGGTAGGCCCCACTCAACGCCGGGCTGTTGCCGATGCTGGTGGCGACGACAGTGCTGCCGGACAGCGTCGCCGTACCGCCGACCTGGATCAGGGCGGCGAGTGCGGCGTTCATGTTCACCGTAACGTTATTGGGAAACGCGCCGTAGCCGCCGGCGGCGGCGTAGAGATTGAGCCCTGCCCAACCGGTGCCGTTGTCGAGCGGCACGCCCGAAGGCAATTCGGTGGTGGCGAGGATCTGATTGAGTTGCGCCATGCTCAGGTAGGGAAACCGCGTGGCGATCAACCAGTAGGCATCCGACGGCACGACCGGTGCCAGCGTCGTGTCGCCGATGGGAGGCCGTAGGTCAGATAATACGTATAGTTCTGTATCGCCTGGGTGTAAGCAGCGGCGGTGGGGATCACGCCGCCGGCGACGCAGGCGGCGACGTTGCCGGCGCATGGTGCCGCGTAGGGCGAACTGCCGCCGCCACCGAGATAGGTCTGCATCGTCCCGCTGAGCGACGCGAGATTGCCCGGGATGAAGGTAGTTACAGAATTGTACAGCGGATTGCCGGCAAGCGTCTCAGCGATCACGTAGGTGACGAGAATTCGTCCGCCGATCGTGTCCAGCGGATAATGCACACCGAACACGTTGGTGCCATAGCCGAATTCCACCCCGGCCAGGACGAGCTGCTGATAATATCCCGGGGCGAGGATGGCATACGAAATCGCGTCGCCGTTGCCCAGCATCGTATGTGCGCTCGGGAAATCGGAAGTTTGCGTATTGGCTGCCCAGCTTTGGCCATAAATATTGGTGGGGTCGTTTTGCTGAATCTGGTAGGCGAGAGCGGATGAGTTGGCCACCGTAAAAGGATTGCTGCCGATCGCGGCCGACATCTGAAAGGGGGCTGGGTCGCCATTAGAGTCGGTCGGGGAACTGTATGGGCCCGAGTAGGTGTATTGGTTGCCATAGATATTGTAAGTTGCGCCGATAAAACCCTTTACGGCGTTCACCTGCGTGTTGGCCCATATGGAGTTCGTCGCGGCTGAGACAGCGGCTAAGATAGGCGCCGGGAGCGGGGGCGCGAATGGGATCCCAGTCGTCGGATCATAACCGTAAGCCGGATTCGTCGGGAACGCGCGGAGCAGAATGTTGGCGTGGACCTCCGGAAGGATCATAACGGCTCCCGCGGCGGCTTTCTGCGCCTGAGTCGCGTTGAGATAGACAGTTTCTTCCGTTTGGAGGTTTGCATTGAGCAACGCGGGGCCCCCCGTCGTGGCCAACATCGTCGCGAACGGGATGGCGCGTAGCAGCCGGCGCAACGGCCGTTCGAGGTTCGGGCAAACGCAGCCAGATGATGACTGGCGATTATTCGAAATGTCGCGGTGCTCAGCACGCGTCATGACAAACGTCCGTTGCGCCGTGGCGGGATCGGACCTGGCGGGTAACAGCGCTAGGGGGATGTCTCGCGCTCTGTTGAAACTCACCTGACGACCATCACCCAATAGCACCCTACGCAGTCGCGGCATTCGGTGCAAGAGCCGTGGCGCTGTCGTTCTGTTGCCGCATCGCACCCAGCGTCTCCCGCAGCATAGGTAGTTGCTTATGAACCTCCAACCGCCGGAACCCTTTGGCCGCTTCTAGCACCGCCGCACGGAGGGGGCATTGACCAGCTTCTGGATAAGCCGACCACGACCATAGATAGGCCGACGGTGTTAAGCTGATACCCACCGGGGCCATTCAGCTGCGTCCGGTGTCGTCTACGGGGGGCGATCTCGTCTGGGCGATTATGCGGGATTTGACTAACTTCGGCTGATGCCCTATATTCCCTGTCAGACACGGGGATCACTCCAATGGGCCAAGCTCAGTTCACTCGCCAGATGACCATCAGCCAGTTCGAGGAAATGTTCCCCGATGATGATGCCTGTAAATCCTACTTGCAGAGCCGCCGTTGGCCCGTGGGTATCCGTTGCCCACGCTGCGGCAATGAGAAGGTCTATTCCGTAACCAATCGTCCCTTTAACTGGCAATGCACCCAATGCGCCGCCGCTGGCGGTTATCGCTTCTCCGTCCTGGTCGGGACGATCTTCGAGAACACGAACATCGGTCTGCGCGACTGGTTCCGGGTCATTCATATGATGCTGACAAGCAAAAAAGGCGTTGCTGCGTTGCAGGTGCAGCGCGTCATGGGGTTCGGCTCCTATCGGACGGCGCATTATATGTGCCACCGCATCCGTGCCGGGCTTGTCGATCCCGAGTTCCGCCAGCTTATGGGCATTGTCGAGGTCGATGAGACCTACATCGGCGGTAAGAACAAGAACCGGCATTGGGACAAGCGCACGCCGGGGACGGGCGGTGTCGGCAAGGAAATCGTCATCGGTGCCGTCGAGCGCAAAGGCACTGTGGTTGCCCGAGTGATCCGCAATACCGATACCGCCACGATGGAAGGCTTCGTCCGCGAGGCGGTATCGACCAAGGTTGATCTGATCGCAACTGACGAACACAGCGGCTATCGGAACCTCAATCGCGAATTCGCTCATCAGTTCGTCCGCCACAGTCGGGGCGAATACGTGGCCGGCGCTGTCCACACTCAGACGATCGACGGGTTCTGGTCTCTGCTCAAGCGCGGCATCATGGGCACGTTCCACAAGGTGAGCGCGAAATATCTGCCGCTCTACGTCGCAGAGTTC
This sequence comes from Acetobacteraceae bacterium, assembly GCA_003133265.1. Classification (GTDB taxonomy): domain Bacteria; phylum Pseudomonadota; class Alphaproteobacteria; order Acetobacterales; family Acetobacteraceae; genus PALSA-911. The sequence goes on along the minus strand of PKWQ01000112.1, from coordinate 642 downwards.
GAGTTCCGGTACAACAACCGGAAGAACCCGGATATCTTCGGTGCGGCTGTAGCGCGGTGCTGAGGCGCGGGAAGGCCCGAGGGAGGCGGGGGCGTTCTCAGTGACAAACGGTAGATAACCGGTGAAAGCCAGGGCGAGTCCGGTTTCCGCAATGGCCATCCCGACGAGCAAAAGGCATGGACCAGCAATCGAACGGAGGCGAATGTAATGCAGCCCGCAGATGCCTGTCATTATGCCAACAAGGTATATGACGCCGCCAAGTATGGGACGTGCTGGGCGCTGAGGAAACTCAAAGTCCTCCGCACTCGTATAAGTCAAGAAACCGCTCGTAGCCCATTTAGCGTACTTCTGTTCCTTGCGACTACTGTCTATGTCCGGTTCTCCTGTCTGCAATGGACGGAAATGCGCAAAAGCAACTTTTATGCTAATAGGGCGTGGGTAGTAGCCGACAAAGCATATTCCGACAGGGCTGTTCAACGCTGATCAGATTTTCTTGTATGCCAGGATGTGATCGAGGCTGAGGGCTCCGTCCCAGAGGGCCTTGGCGACGTTGGTGACGCGGTTTTTCCGCAAGATGTTGAGGGCGAAACTGCGTGCCCTTGCCATGATGCCGGGGTTGTCGCGGATGCGGCAGCGATCCTC
>PKWQ01000238.1 GCA_003133265.1 Acetobacteraceae bacterium | reverse complement strand
GAACCGTCGGGCAGGGTTATGGCGGGCATGGTCGCATCTCCGAGGGGTAAAAACCGGCTCTGTCTATGGCCTTACGGGCTTCGCACCGCAACCCCGAGGCCGAGCAGTTCCGCGTAGACGCCGAGGGTTGCTTCCTGCATGGCCTGCTTGGTGTAGTGCGCCAGCACCGAGGCGCGGGCGCGGGCGCCGAGTGCCGCGCGCTCCTCCGGCGTCTGCGCCAAGGCGCGGTCGATGGCGGCGGCCAGCGCGCCGGGATCGCCGGGCGGCACACGCCATCCGGTCACCCCGTCCTCCACCGTCTCCACCGGACCGCCGAGGTCGGACGCGATGACCGGGCGGCCCATCGCCTGCGCCTCGATCACCACCCGGCCGAAGGCTTCCGGCTGGGTGGAGGCATGCACCACCACGTCCGACAGCATCATCGCCGCCGGCATGTCGTCGGTATTGCCCACCAGCCGCACCCGGTCGGCGAGCCCCAGCCGCTCCGCCTGGGCGATCAGCCGCTTGGCGATCCGCTTGCGGCCGCCGCCGACCAGGACGCAGCAGACATCGCGGCGCGACAGAAGGGCCAGCGCCTCGATCAGCACCGACTGCCCCTTCCAGCCGGCGAGCCGCCCGGGCAGCATCACCGTCGGCGCGCCGTCGGGCACGCGCCATGTCTGTGCCAGGCGGGATATCCGATCGGCGGAGACCGCGTCGGGATTGAAGATCGCGGGATCGACGCCGCGCGGGATGACGCGGATGCGGCCGGGATCGACGCCGTGGCGCCGCGCGATCAGTTCGGCGATGAAGCGGCTGATGGCGATCACCCGCTCGCCCCGGGCCATCACCGAATTGTAGCGGCGCTTGAACGCCAGCGCTTCCGAGTAGGCGCCATGATAGGTGGTCAGGAAATGCACCCCGGTCCGCCGGCAGGCGAGCCAGGCGGACCAGGCCGGCGCGCGTGAGCGGGCATGCACGATGGCGACATGCTCGGCGCGGATCAGGGCTGCGAGCCGGCCGGCGTTGCGCCAGATGGTGAACGGGTTCTTGCTGGCCAACGGCAGGGTGACATGCTGCCCGCCGGCGCGCTGCACCGCACGGACCAGCGGGCCGCCGGCGCTGGCGACCAGGGCGCGCCCGCCCGCCTTGGTGATGGCTTCGGTCATTTCCACGGTGCCGCGCTCGACACCGCCGGTGCCCAGCGCCGGCAGTATTTGCAACACCACCGGTGCGTCTGGGTCGTTGATCATGGCGGGGCTATATCACGCACACGCAAAGGTCAGGAGGGGGGTGGATATGCAGAACAGCGAGCGGCTGGATCGCGGCGACGGGGTGGAACTGGCCTGGGCGCGGATCGAGGGACGCGGGCCGACCGTGGTGTTCATGCCGGGCTTTCATAGCGACATGGCCGGATCGAAGGCGCTCGACCTCGCCGCGTTCTGCGCCGCGCGCGGACAGGCGATGCTGCGCTTCGATTATTCCGGCCACGGTGGCAGCGGCGGGCGGTTCGAGGACGGCTGCATCGGACGCTGGACCGAGGACGCGCTGGCGGCGATCGACCGGCTGACCGAGGGGCCATTGATCATTGTCGGTTCCTCGATGGGCGGCTGGATCGCGTTGCTGGCCGCGCTGGCGCGCGCCGAGCGCGTCGCCGGGCTGATCGGCATCGCGGCGGCGCCGGACTTCACCGAGACCCTGATGTGGGACGCGATGGCGCCGCCGGAACGCGCGGCGCTGCTGCGCGAGGGCGTGCTGCATGTGCCGAGCCAGTACGGCGAACCCTACGCCATAACGCTGAAGCTGATCGAGGACGGGCGGCGGCATTTGCTGCTGAACGCGCCGATCCGGCTGCACTGCCCGGTGCGGCTGCTGCATGGCCAGCGTGACCCGGACGTGCCGTGGGAATTGTCGCTGCGCATTTCCGAGCGGGTCGAGAGCGAGGACGTGCAGGTCGTGCTGATCAAGGATGGCGATCACCGCCTGTCCCGGCCGGAGGATCTGGCGCTGCTACGCCGGACCCTCGCGGCACTCCCCGGCCTCGATTTCGCCGAGCAGGATGGCGCGTAGGCCCTCGCGATAGCTGGGATAGAGCCAGGAAATCCCCAGCGCCGCCTTGGTCTTGGTATTGGCGACGCGCCGGTTCTCCGACCAGAAGCCGCGCGCCATCGGGCTCATTTGCGCCCAGGCGTCGGCGAACGGCACCGCCGCCGGCGGCGCGATGCCGAGCAGGCGGGCGGCTTCCTCGATCACCAGCGCGCTCTCGGCCGGTTCGTCGTCGACCAGATTGAGGATGCGCGTGCCCTGGCCCCGATCCTGGCCCAGCTCCTGGAGCATCGCCGCCAGCACGGCGCGGGCGATGTCGTCGCGATGGATGCGCCCGAAGGCGTGGCCGGGCTTGATCACCCGCCGTGCCCGGCCGGCGCGGAGATCGTCGAACGCCGAGCGGGCCGGGCCGTAGATGCCGGCGACGCGGAAGATGTCGACGCCGATCCGGTCCGCGAACCCGCTCCATGCCGCCTCGGCGGCGACGCGGCGGCGGGTGCGTTCGGAGGCGGGGGCGGGCGGGGTGTCCTCATTCACCCAGCCGCCGCCATGGTCGCCATAGACGCCGGTGGTGGACAGATAGCCGATCCAGCGCAGCGATGCCGCCGCGCCGATCGCCCCCG
>PKWQ01000475.1 GCA_003133265.1 Acetobacteraceae bacterium | reverse complement strand
CGGCATCGCGATGCCCACGGCCCTGAACGCGGCCCTCGGCGCGCTCACGCCCGAGCGCAGCGGCTCGGGTTCCGCGCTGATCACCGCGCTGCGCCAGGTCGGCGCCACGATCGGGGTGGCTGTGCTGGGCACCGTGCTCGATTCCGTCTACCGGGGCGGGCTCACGGTCACCGGCCTTCCGGCCGCGAGTGCGGCGGCGGCCCGCAGCAGCGTGGCCGGCGGGGTCGCGGTAGCGCATGCGGCTCAGTCAGCGCCCCTGCTGCACGCCGTGGGCGTCGCCTACGTGCATGGCATGGACATCATGCTGTGGGTCTGCGCCGGCATCGCCGTGGCGGCTGCCCTGCTGGGGCTGGCATTCCTGCCGCGCCGGTCGACGCCGCCCGCCGGACTCGCCACGCCTGGCGAGCTTCTCGCGGAGGCCAGGGCAGAATGACGAGCATGACCGAGGTGCCCGCGGCGGGCCAGCCGATAGGGCTCCGCGAGCGGAAGAAGGCCAAGACCCGGGCTGCCATCAGGCAGCACGCGCTGCGCCTCTTCCGCGAGCAGGGCTACTCGGCAACGACAGTCGAGCAGATCGCAGCGGCCGCCGAGGTCTCCCCGGCGACGTTCTTCCGCTACTTCCCCACCAAGGAGGACGTCGTCCTGCAGGACGACATGGATACGGTCACGCTCGGGGCGCTGGAGGCGCAGCTGCGCGCGGTGCTCCGGGCGGCGCGCAACGGGTCGACGCGCGGCGCCCAGGCCATGGCGGACGGAATGGAGGCGGAGCTGGCCCGCGGCGGCAGCGCCTTGCGCGACGCGTTGGCGCGCGCGGCCGCCTGAGCGCATGACCGCGCAGCCGGACAATGTTTGTCGGGCCATGCCGCACCGCGCCGCGCCGCGGGTCTACCTAGCCGGACCGGACGTGTTCCTGCCGGACGCCGAGGCTTGGGCGGCACGCAAGCAGGCGATCTGCGCCGGGTATGGCCTGACGGGGGTCTCGCCGCTCGATGCGCTGGAGGGCGAGCCGGCGGACTGGGCGGCGTTGCCCGAATGGCGGCGGATCGGCCTGCGCAACGAAGCGCATATCAGGGGCGCGGCGGCCCTGATCGCCAACCTCACCCCGTTCCGCGGCCCCAGCGCCGATGCCGGTACGGTGTTCGAGGTCGGCTTCATGCGCGCCCTCGGCCGCCCGGTGTTCGGCTATGCGACCGTCGCGCGGCCCTTTACCGAACGCACGCTCGACTGGCTGGGCATCCGCCCGGCGCCCGACATGGCGGAAAGCGTGCGCGATGACGACCGGATGCTGGTCGAGGCGTTCGGCCTGTTCGACAATTTGATGATCGAGGTCGGTATCGTCGCCTCCGGCGGCGAACTGGTCGTCGAGGCACTGGCGGCGGCCGAACGCTGGACCGATCTTTCGACGTTCGAGCGCTGCGTGGCGCGGGCCGCCGCCGTGCTGCTTAAGTAGGGTCCACGGCCTCGCGCGACGCCGCCGGACCTAGCGCGGCGGTGACGCCGAATTCCCCCGGCAGCGCGCCCTTGGGGAACAGCCGTGTCACATGGCCCATCTTCCGGCCCGGCCGGGCCTCGGTCTTGCCGTACAGATGCGGGATCAGGCCGGGGGTGGCCAGGATTTCCGGCCAGAGCGCGGCCTCCTCCGGCCCGACCAGGTTCTTCATCACCGCATCCGAATGCCGGGTCGCCGGCGGCAGCGGCAGGCCGGCGATGGCGCGGATATGCAGCTCGAACTGGCTGGCGGGGCAGGCGTCGATGGTCCAGTGGCCGGAATTGTGCGGCCGTGGCGCGATCTCGTTGGCGACGATCCTGCCCGCGCGATCGACGAACATCTCCACCGCCAGCACGCCCACCAGATCGACCGCCTGGGCCACGCGCACGGCGATCACCCGCGCCTGCTCCGCCGCTTCCTCCGACAGCCGGGCGGGCGCCAGGGTCAGGTCCAGGATATGGTGGCGGTGGCGGTTTTCCACTGCGTCGAAGGCGGTGGTGGTGCCGTCGGTGCCACGCGCGACCACGACGCTGATCTCCATGGCGAAATCGACGAAACCTTCCAGGATCAATGGCTTGGGATAAAGTGTTGCGAAGCCGGGGGCGAGGTCTTCCGGCCGGCGCAGCATCGCCTGGCCCTTGCCGTCATAGCCGAGCCGCGTGGTTTTCAGCACCGCCGGCAGGCCGATCTCGGCCACCGCCGCCTCAAGCTCCGCCATCGTCGACAGCCGCCGCCAGGGTGCCGTGGCGACGCCGGCGGAATTGAGGAAGCTCTTCTCGACGATGCGGTCCTGGCTGACCCGCAGCACGGCGGGGGAGGGCCGAACCGGCTTCAAAGATGCCAGAAGATCAAGGCCTTCGACGCTGACGTTCTCGAATTCGAAGGTGATTACGTCGACCGCGTCGGCGAAGGCGCGCAGGGTCGCGGGATGTTCGTAGTCGCCGATCGTGGTCCCGGCGGCGACCTGCGCGGCGGGGCTGTCTTCTTCCTGCGTCAGGATGTGGCAGCGATAGCCCAGTCGCGCCGCCGCCATCGCCGACATGCGCCCCAGTTGACCGCCACCGACGATGCCGATGGTGCTGTTCGGAGGAAGCGGGAAATTCATCCGCCGGCTTTGTCTTCGTCTTTCGGCTCCAGTTCCACGGCGGCGGTCTGCTCGGCGCGCAGCGCCTCCAGCCGGGTGGCGAGTTCCGGATCGGCGATGGCCAGGATGGCGGCGGCCAGCAGGCCAGCGTTGACCGCCCCGGCACGGCCGATGGCCAGGGTGCCCACGGGAATGCCGGCGGGCATCTGCGCGATGGACAACAGGCTGTCCATGCCCTTCAGCGCGTGGGACTCGATCGGCACGCCCAGCACCGGCAGCCGGGTCCAGGCGGCACACATGCCGGGCAGATGCGCTGCCCCGCCGGCGCCGGCGATGATCACGCGCAGACCGCGCCCGACCGCCGATACCGCGTAGTCGCGCAGCCGGTCCGGGGTGCGGTGGGCGGAGACGATGCGGGATTCATGCGCCACACCCAGGCGCGCCAAAATCTCCTGAGCGTGCCGCAGGGTAGGCCAGTCGGACTGGCTGCCCATGATGATGCCGACCAACGGCGACATGTCACATTCCTCCGCGTTCGGCATCAGGCGATGCTGTCGGGGATCAGCCCGCTTTCCAGCCAGGAGATCTCGTCTTTCAACATCAGCTTACGCTTTTTAAGTCGCTGTAATTGCAATTGATCGATCGATCCTTGGTCGGACAGGCGGGCGATCACGGTATCCAGGTCGCGGTGTTCGCTGCGCAGTTCATGCAGCCGCCGCAGCAACATGTCCCGATCGGTCAGCATGGTATCCGGTTAACACAAATTAGGGTGTCGCGCAGCCGCGATGCGTAGCGATGCCGGTACTTCGCGCCTGTCATGCGATTTGTCGTGACATCGCGGGCGAAAGCGGCGCTACGATTTAACGTCCGTTTTGGACAACGCGAATCAGGAGGCACCATGAGCCTGCAGTCCCATATCGAGGTTCTGAAGGAACGCCATGCCGGACTGGAAATGCGAATAAGCGATGAAGACAACCGACCACGCCCCGACAGCGAAACGCTGGCGCGCCTTAAGCTCGAGAAACTGCGGCTAAAGGAGGAGATGGAGCGTCTCCAGCACAGCAAGGACTGAGCAGGTCGAAGCGAGGCCGCCGTTTCAGGCGGCCTCATCGGTCTCCGGCGGCGGGGGCTGCGGCACCGCCCGCCCCTCACGCGCCAGACGTTCATTGGCTTGGCTGATCGCGGCATTCAGATCGGTCTGGCTGCACAGGCCCAGGATCACCGGGTCGCGCGGCTTGATGTTGGGGCTGTTCCAGTGGGTCCGATCGCGCACCTTCTGGATCGTGTCCTTGGTGGTTCCCAGCAGCTTGCCCACCTGCGCCTCGGTCAGCTGCGGGTAGTTGCGCAGCAGGAAGGCGATCGCATCGGGGCGGTCGTTGCGCTTGGCCACCGGGGTATAGCGGGCGCCACGCTGGCGCTTCTGCACCGGCAGCGCGCCGGGCGACAGCTTCAGCCGTGCCTCCGGGTCCGCCTCGCAGCGCTTGATCTCCGCCGCCGTCACCTGACTGTTGGCCACCGGGTCGTAGCCGACGATCCCCTGCGCCACCTCGCCATCGGCGATGGCCTGTACCTCGAGCGGATGCATGCCGCAGAAATCGGCGATCTGCGTGAAGGTCAGGGCGGTCTTGTCAATCAGCCACACGGCGGTGGCTTTGGGCATCAGCGGCAGGGTCATGGCGTGTCACCTTATGGCCGCGTCGCGGATCGCCGCAGACGGAGCCGGGAGCGTCGCGGACGCGTGAGAACGGTGGATATGACCCGTGGCGGGGGGTGGGTCAAGGGCACAGGAAGCCTTAATGTCTTAATATGGTTTGGTTTCAGCGAAGCAGGAGGGGATATGGCGCGCGAAGACGATGAAGAACTGCCGAGGCCGCGCGCGCGGCTGGAGCGGCTGACGCTGGATTTGCTCGGGATCGAGGAATTGCGGGCCTATATCGAGGAATTGCAGGCTGAGATCGCCCGGGTGGAGGCGGACATCGCCCGCAAGAACAGCCACCGCAGCGCGGCGGATGCATTCTTCAGAAAGCCGTGAACGTTCGCCACCATGAAAAAGGGGGCCGACAATGCGGCCCCCTTCCAGTACGTGGCGCGGGTCGCGTTCAGGCGGCCTTGGCGATCGCGGCCGGCGTGCCCGTGGGCGTATTCGTGCCGATGGCGATCCGGCGCGGCTTCAGTGCTTCCGGCACCACGCGCTTCAGGCCGACATGCAGCAGGCCGTCGCGCATGTCCGCGCCCTCGACCACGATATGGTCGGCCAGCGCGAACCGGCGCTCGAACGCCCGCGTGGCGATACCGCGATGCAACAGCTCGCTCTTGCCCGCCTCACCGGCGACCCGGCCGGCGATCAGCAGCGTGTTGTCGACCACGGTGATGTCGATGTCCTCGGGACGGAAACCGGCCACGGCCATCGTCAACCGGTAGGCGTCATCGCCGGTGCGCTCGATGTTGTAAGGGGGATAGGACGGCGCGTCCGCGCTGGACGCCAGATTGACCTGCCGCGCCAGCCGGTCGAAGCCGATGGCGGTGCGGAACAGCGGGGAGAAGTCGAAACTGGTCATGGAAAACCTCCTGTGATAGCAAGGTTCAGCGACATGGACCGCCCATTCGGGCCGGCCCGATTCAGGCCCCGGAACCCCGATCGGGCATTCCGGACAGTCCCGAAATGGCAAACGCCGCCCGCTTTTTCAAGAGGACGGCGTTTGTCAGACCAGCTTGGAAGCGGAGGCTCAGCCCTTGATGCCGAGCCCGGCGAACTTCTTGTTGAACTTCGCCACCTGCCCGCCGGTGTCCATCATGCGCTGCACGCCGGTCCAGGCCGGATGCGACTTCGGATCGATGTCCAGCCGCAGCGTGTCGCCCGCCTTGCCCATGCAGGACCGGGTCTTGAACGCGGTCCCGTCGGTCATGATGATGTTGATCTCGTGGTATTCGGGGTGAATGCCCGGCTTCATGGTTCCAGCTCCTGATGGCGCGGCCGATCCCGACCGGCGGCGCAAGGGGCGGCGTATAGCGCCCCTCGGCCATCATCTCAAGGGGTTTGCCGCGTCAGCCGAACGAGGCGCGCAGATACTGGTTCGGTAGCGGCGGCGTGGCGCCGAGCGCGAGTGCTGCGCGAATTGGCCAGGCCGGATCGGCCAGCAATACGCGGGCGAGGAAGATCATGTCGGCCCGCTTGTTGCCGAGGATTTCCTCGGCGTGCGTCGGCTGGGTGATCAGCCCGACCGCCCCGGTGGGGATGCCGGCGCCGTGCCTGATCGCATCGGCGAACGGCACCTGATAGCCCGGATGCAGCGAGGGAACCTTCGCCTCCGCCGCCACGCCGCCCGAGGAGCAGTCGATCAGGTCGACATCGCCGCGCGCCTTCAGCATGCGGCCGATCTCGACCGTGTCCTCGATGGTCAGGCCGCCTTCCAGGTAGTCGACACAGGACAGACGCACGAACAGCGGCAGCTCGGCCGGCCACACCGCGCGCACCGCGTCGATCGTCTCCATCAGGAACCGCGCGCGGCCGCGCAGGTCGCCGCCATACTGGTCGTTGCGGCGGTTGCTGATCGGCGAGAGGAAGGAATGCAGCAGGTAGCCGTGCGCGCCGTGGATCTCGACGATCTTGAACCCGGCCTCCAGCGCCATCTTGGCCGAGGCGGCGAATTTGCCGGCCAGGGCGGCGATGTCGGCGGGCGTCAGCGGCGTGGGATCGACGGCACCCGCGGTGAAGGGGATCGGGCTCGGCCCCACCGGAACCCAGCCGCCATCCGCCGGGCTGATTGGCGCGCCGCCTTTCCAGGGTAGATTGCTGCTGGCCTTGCGACCGGCATGGCCGATCTGGATTGCCGGCACCGCGCCGCCGTAGGCGATGATCTCGGCCAGGCGCTTCAGCAGCGGCAGATGCTTCGGGGCGTAGGCGCCGAGGCAGCCGGGGGTGATGCGGCCGATCGCCTCCACGGCGGTTGCCTCCACGCAGACGATGCCGGCGCCGCCCATGGCGCGGGCGCCGAGATGCTGCACATGCCAGTCGCCGCCCAGGCCGTCCTCGGCGCTGTACTGGCACATCGGCGACACCGCGATGCGGTTGCGCGCGGTGACGGAGCGGAAGCTGATAGGCTGGAAAAGCAGCGGATTGGCGGCCATCGGTCGGACTTCCCGGAGATTGTTGTGTTGTCACCAGCCGATAGAGCCAACCGGCGGGGCTGGCAAGACCGGCGCTATTGCCGGGAAATCACGCCGCATCTAGCGTCGCCGCTGCCGCAAAGCACGAGCCCCGCCACGACCATGAACATCCTCTCCATCCAGTCCTGGGTCACCTATGGCCATGTCGGCAACGCCAGCGCGGTGTTCCCGTTGCAGCGGCTCGGCGCTGAGGTATGGGCGATCAACACGGTGCAGTTTTCCAACCACACCGGCTATGGCGACTGGGCCGGGCAGGTCTTTTCCGGCGAGAACGTGCGCGCGCTGGTCGACGGCATCGACCGGCGCGGGGCGCTGGAGCGCTGCGACGCGGTGCTGTCCGGCTATATGGGCGATGCCGGCATCGGCGAGGCGGTGCTGAACGCGGTGGCGCGGGTGCGCGCGGCCAATCCCGCCATGCTGTATTGCTGCGACCCGGTGATCGGCGACGACGACACCGGCGTCTATGTCCGCGCCGGGATCGAGGACATGCTTCGCGCCCGCGCGCTGCCGCAGGCCGACATCGCCACGCCCAACCGCTTCGAGCTGGAGCGGCTCACCGGCATCGCCTGCGCGACGCTGGAGCAGGCCAAGACGGCGGTGACGAAGCTGCAAGCCACGATGCACGCGCCCGGCCCGCGCGCGGTGCTGCTGACCAGCCTGGACACCGAGGAAACCCCCGCCGACTGCGTCGATCTGCTGGCCGCCGAGGGCGGGGCGTTCCACCTGCTGCGGACCCCGCGTCTGCCGATCTCGGTCAGTGGCGCCGGCGACGCCATCGCTGCTTTGTTCCTGTTCCACCGGCTGCGCGGCGGCAGCGCCGCGGCGGCGCTGGAGGCCGCCGGTTCCTCGGTGCACGGGCTGCTGCGCCGCACCGCCGAGGCGGGATCGCGCGAGATCCTGACCGTCGCCGCGCAGGAGGAATTCGTTGCTCCGTCGGTGAGGCTGGTTAGTTGGCGCTGTTAGGGGGTGAAATCAGGCGCTTGATGCCCTCTTGGCACCCCGCAGCGGTTGTTCGCGCCGTTACGGAATTAAAGAGTTTCGGAAATTCAGCAGCGTAGACCGGCGGGCCGTCGATTTTCATCTTGTATTGGGACTGTGTTGCCTAGATAGCTGACCCGGCGCTATAAGTTTGGGGAGCGCTTTCTGATTGTAGGCTTCTAGAACGTATGGACGACGAGATGAACGCAACGCCCCAAACCGGACCGGCCACTGACGATACCGGCGCACGGCCTATCCAGAAATGGTATTTCGCCGCAAATCTGAACGGGCTTCGACACGCGTTTGACCAGATAGAAGTCGCTGTGAAGTCTGCAAAATCTAAGACAACGCTGCGTCCCTACTGTCTCATCGACGATCACGAAGATTTATCAGAAGTTGCATCTCGCCTGAACTGGCTGGAGAAATCCGGCGTCTCTCTCATCCGACACAGAGCGGAATTTTTTGACATAGTACGACAGCATTTCGGACCCAAGGTGGATGTGTTTAGTGGCCATTGGCTTCGCAGTGACATCCCGATCCTGGAAACAGAGGAAGAGGTCGTACTTTACACCGATATTGACATCATGTTCCGTCGAGACATCGATTTTTCGCGAGCGAGACCGCCATTCCTGGCTTGCTCGCCCGAGCATCGCCAGGATGACTTCAGCTATTTCAACAGCGGTGTCATGATCATGAACATACCCGCTTTGCGCGATTCTCGCGCTATGTTGATGCAGGTTGTGAAAGACCGTCTTGATTCGATGCCGCCGTATGATGACCAGGCTACATTCAACGTCGCGTATCGCGATACTTGGACCAGACTTCCGAATCTGTGGAACTGGAAACCGTACTGGGGTTTCAACGCCGATGCGGCGATCGTGCACTTCCACGGCCCAAAACCCGGTATGGTCAGGCGAATGTTCGGAGGTGAGGTGGATATTTACCCCCCCGAGTATGGCGAGATATTCCACAGAAACCCAGAAGGGTATGCTAAGTATATGGCGGAGTTCGACGAGTTTCTGGGTACGGAAGTATCCTAGCCAGACGGTCACAGATAGACCCATTTGCAGGCCAACGTAGGTTTGGGTGCGTTGCAGAACGGCGAAATCTCCGGTTAGCCTACACTTGGATGACCACTTGGCCGTTCATCTGGGGAATGCCGGCTAAGGAGGGCTAAGGACATGGTCTCAAACGCCCAAGTAACGGACCTTGCGACTAAGGAAGGAAAGTTTTCTGTATTTGAAAGAAGGGAATGGCTCGCGTCGCTTATGGATTGTAATTTGGTAGACCTCGGAGAAGCAATCGACCCTTCTTTTACTGGAATTTTTACCCCTGAAGGCGAAGTGGGGAAGGTCCCTCCTGGGGTTACAGAGCAGTTTTTCAGCGATGCGAACCACTACTATCAGGGATGTGATACTGGTCACACGGAGTGGCTCTTGCAAAATGCCTTCAAGCATATTGAAGCGCTTCGCCCCGATCCCCTTATTCTCGACGTTGGCTCCGGTCCCGGACTTTCCGTGATTGCGTCTCTCAATCTCCTGCAGCGCCCCACCGTCATTGCGTCGGACATCAGCCCCGTGTTGTTGCGCATCCTTAAATCCAATTTGGCCAATCATCCAAAGGGCGAATCCGTTTTTTCCGCCGTCCTCGATTTGAACCGACCCTGGTTCAAGAAGGAAAAGTTCGACATGGTCATAGGCGCCGCCATTCTGCACCATCTGTTCGAGCCGCAGATTCTGGTCTCCAATTTGTTCCAGAGCGTCAAGCCGGGTGGCTCGCTGGTATTTTTCGAGCCATTCGAAAATGGGCATGCTGTGCTGAGCGCGCTGATCGACCTTATCATAGAGACCTCGAACAGACTTCCTGGCCTCGACAAAGACGCGCAAGAGTTTCTGGAGCGCATGAATTCGAACTATCTGACTTGTGGCCCCAAGCCGGTGGAGAAGTTCGCCCACATAGACGACAAGTGGACTTTCACACGCCAGTATTTCAAGGAGATGGCCGATCAGCTCGGGGCGTCGCTGAAAATATACCCTCTGTATGAATCCTCGTCTCCAGTCACGGGAATGCTCACGCAATTCCTTCGTGACGCCTTCGGGCGTGATAAAACTTCCTTGCCTGATTGGGCGTGGGGTTTGGTCGATCGTTGGGAAAAGCGCGTTTCACTTGGGGCGCTGAACGACATGCTTTTCGCTGGTGGTGTAATATTCACAAAGCCTACTGGATCCTGCTGAAACTGCCGCCCTACGCGCCCGAATTGAACTCGATGGAAAACGTCTGGGGTATCTGCGCGCCAGCAAGCTCTGCAACCTCGTCTGGGACACTTACGATGCGATCGTCGAGGCTTGCCGAAAGGCCGGGAGGTTCCTGATAGAAGACCCAGATCGGATAAGGTCAATCGGAACACGCGAGTGGGCATCGGTCAGTGGTTAGGACGGCTGGTATAAGCCGACATTCCCCAGATGGCCGCCTGCCATACGGCGTGGCCGGGGTCGCCAATATTCTGACGTATCTGGTCAGGAGAAAAGTGGTCAAACGGATCTATGGCAACCAACGATCCGTGCCTATCCGGTTGATGCAGATTTAATGCCGTCACTCACATCACCGCACACGAGCCAGCGGAAATCCGGATTGGCAATAACTGCCTATTCGGTCCCGACTGCTCGGTCACGTCGAGCGATGTGCACAAAATATTCGATCGCGATACGAATGAACGGCTGAACCCGGCTGGCGATATTACGATTGGGAACCGGGTATGGTTTGGAGCCCGTGCCGTGATTTTTCATAAATCGAGAATTGGGGACGATAGCGTTGTGGGATGGGGATCGGTCGTCAAAGGCGAGTTCCCCGCGAATGTAATGTTGGCAGGCGCACCCGCGCGAGTGATAAAGACTGGCATTCGTTGGGAACCGTAGCCTTAAGCGGAACGCAAGAGCAAGCGCGGTATATCGTAAGCATCCGGCTGAAATGCTGTCCACTGACCGAAATGTTCAGCCAACCAGCTCGACCGCCTGCCGCTTCATCTCGTCGTTAACGTCGATATAGCACTGCGTCGTCGCTATCGAGCGATGCCCGGCCAGCGAAGCCAACACCCTTGCTCGCCAAGGTAGTGATGAAGCTACGCCTGCCTGAATGGGCGGTAGCGCCATCAATACGGCACGGCGATAGATTGCGTTGAGGGTCTGGCATAGGGTGTTGGCCGAGAACGCAGCGCGCTTCCGGGTTGATTGCATCAATGAACGAACCCGCGATCGACCAGGACAGATTCGAGTTTGCTGAGTGGTAGGGACCAACGCATGTGATGCATCCACGACTGGTGATATTCAGGGTCGACGGAACCGACCAGGCAGCCATATTTTATCTCCAGGATGCTGCACAGGCGGCGAAAGCACCAGTTGAGATACGTATCCATATGCAACTCACAAACCGAGGTGCCTGGACCGCAAAAGGCAAGATTGGCCAGACCTGCGCCGTGGGGTGCGATGATATGGGACGCACCTGCGAAAAGCCGCATCTGAGCGACCAGATCCAGGCCGGACAGCTCAACCACCTGGAAGCCGTGGCGCTGGACTGTCGCGATAACATCATCCTCGTTTAGAAGAATACGGCTCTGGCTATCTTTGCGGGTAATATAGATCTTATGCGTTGGCACTTCGTCTATGCCGAAAAGCTGTTTGATGGAGTGGAAGAATGGCGCCAGATGTGGGTTGGGAGCTGATCCCCAGGCGGAAAGATTTTCGATGAATCGCAACGCTTGTACCTGAACCGAGTGGTAGCTTAGTGAATAAACTGGCTTGCCTGCCTGAGCCAGGCGCATCGCGATATCGCGCAGTGGTGGCGTAACGATAGGCGGCAGGAGGACCGTTCCAGTGAAGTGGTAAGGCGATAGCGGTTCGACCTGAAGCTTCGTTAATATATCGGCTATAAGATGGTAGTAGTTGTCATAGTTGCCGCCCATAACATGCACCGCACCGCCAAGAATGGCGCCGATACCGGTTGTTGGCAAAACGATCTCATCGCCGTTCCGCCCATACCCTTCGTGATGAAACGGAATATGACCAAGCGTTTCCCGCAATACAAAGCTGTCAATGGTGATGATGCCGAACGGTGGATGCACGATGGCATTTTTGATGCGGAACCGGTACACCTCTGGCAAATAGATGACTTTCGCGGGCCATTCCGCGGAATCGTCTTGATTTGGAAGGTTGAGAGACGCCGGATCGGTATCGCCAAAGGCAATCGCGGGTATCGCGAGCTGCGTCGATCCGAACAGCACGCCGTCTGGCTCGACACCGACCTCACGAAGCCGGGCATCGTGAACGGAGATCGCTTCATAGGGCATGATGCTGCCAGTTCCACCATGGATCGTCAG
>PKWQ01000077.1 GCA_003133265.1 Acetobacteraceae bacterium | reverse complement strand
GTCGATTTGCCGACGTTCGGGCGGCCCGCGATAACCACAGTTGGAAGCATCACGCGAGGCCCGCGATAACCACAGTTGGAAGCATCTTGTTGCCCTCTCGGGGCGAATAGCTCAGCCCAGCTTAGCGAAGTGCCAGCAGGCTGGCGTCGTCGGTCACCACATACACGGTTCCGCCCGCGACCACGGGGGCGAGCGAGGCCGGGCCCGGCAGTTCCTGTCTGCCGAGGATTTCGCCGGTATATGGGCTGATTGCCAGCGCTTGGCTATTGGTGCCGGCGACGATCAGCCGGTCGCCGGCCAGGACCGGGCCGAACCAGGTGATCGGGTCGCGCTTCTTCTCCTCGTTCTCGTAGCGCGGCAGATCGCTCACCCAGGCGGCGCGGCCGTCCTGGATGTTGACCGCGGCGACCTGCAGGTCGGACGTGAGGATGAACATCCAGTCGCCGGCCACCCAGGGGCTGTCGATGCCGGCAACGTCGCGTTCCCACAGCCGGCGGCCGCTGCGCAGATCGACCCCAAGGCAGAGCGCGCCGAGGCCGATTGCATAGACGCGGCCGTTGGCGATGACCGGTCGGCCGCGAATGGCGGAGAGGTCGCTCAGGCTGTTGTGGCCGGCGGCGGCGGCAAGGCTGTCGGTCCAGGCGACGGCGCCGGTTTCCACCCGCAACGTGGCCAGTTCGCCGGAGCCGAAGCCGGCGACCACGAGGCCGTCGGCATAGGCCGGGGCCGGCTGGCCGAGCACCGAGGTGATGGCGGTCGGGCCCTGATAGGCCCAGAGCTGCTTGCCGTCCTTGGCCGAGAGCGCGATCAGGCGGTCGTCGATGGTGCTGTAGAACACCCGCCCGTCGGCGATGGTCGGGGCGGAGCGGGCGGGCGTGCCGGTGTTGCGCCGCCAGCGCACCGTGCCCTTGTCCGCATCCAGCGCCAGGACATCGGCCAATCCGTTGACGACATACAGCACGCCCTGGTCGACGCCGAGGCCGCCGCCGACATTGGTGCTGTCGTCGTCCTCGCCCCGCGTCTCGAAGCGCCAGCTTCGCGCGCCCGTGGCGGCGTCGAAGGCGCCGACCACGCCGTCGGAGTCCATGGCGTAGATCAGCCCGCCGTCGATGACCGGCTGGGCCAGGATTTTCTTCCGATAACCGCCGCCCTCGCCGATATTGGAGCTCCAGGAGACGGCGAGCCGCTCGCCGGCGGCGAGATGGCCGGTCATGTGCGCCGGATTGCCGCCGGCCTGCGGCCAGGCCGCGTTGGCGACCGGCGGTGGCAGGGTCACTTTGCGCGCGCTGCCCGTATCCACCGCGAGGCCGCGCCGCTCGGTGCCGAGCGCCTCGCGCTTGCCGGGCAGCGGCTTTTTGCTGTCGCTGAACAAGTCGTTCCAAAAGCCGCAACCGCCCAGCAGGGCGAGCGGGCCGAGCAGCGCGGCGCGGCGCGAAAGCCCCAAAGCGGCAGCGAGTGCGGGGCGGGACGTGTCAGATGTCTTGCGTGTCATGGCGTTCACCCACCCAGCCGAGCCAGCAATCCGCCGGCCCGGTTGCGCACGCCAGTCGGCGCGGCGATGTCCTGCGCCAGCCGGCGCAGCGTTTCCTTGGCCTGATCCGTCCTGCCCTGGCGCAGGTCGAGCAGCGCGAGCTGTTCCTCGGCCAGCGGCCGCCAGGGATTGTCGGCCCCGGTCAGCGGCTTCAGCCGCGCGGCGAGCAGGGCGGGATCGGCGGTGTCGAGCAGGCGCAGGCTGGAGACCAGCACCGCGAGATCGCGCAGCAGCGGATCGACCGTCTGGTCGCCGGCCACCTGATCCCAGATCGTGCTGGCACCGGCCAGATCGCCGGCATCGGCTTGCAGCCCGGCCTCGCGCAGCCGCGCCAGCGAGCGGTAGCCGGCGGGGGAAGCGGCGGCGAGCGTCTGGAAATCCGCGATTGCCGGGGCGCGCCGCCCGGCATCGCTGTCGGGCGGGAGCGCATCGGCAAGCCGCATCGCCGCCAGGAAGCTGCTGGCCGNNACGGCGCACGCCGCGGCGATGATCAGGCCGCCATAACGCTTCAGCAGATCCTGCGCCCGGTCGGCGCGCAGTTCCTCGTCGACCTCGTCGAAGATATCGACCACGTACTCTCCTGCTCCGCTCACCGCACCGCATTGTCCCGCGATCGGCGCGCCGGACCATAGCGGCGCGAGCCGAATGGAGCAAACCATGTAACACCCTGGAAACCGGACTTTTACCCATTCCGGCGCAGTCTGGCCGCATGGCGCGCGGGTTGGTTCTGCTCATATCGATGTGTTTGTCCCTGTCGGGCTGCGGCGCCGGCGCGTGGGTGGAGCCTACCGGCGCCTTCGCCGCGGCCAACGCGGCGGCGATTCCGGTGTTCCAACGCAGCGTGCCGGACATGCTGGTCTCGGTGCTGACCGGGCGGGACTGCTCCATGGTGCGGCTGGATCGGGGGCAAAGCTATTGCCGCGCGGAGGAGCCGGTGCCGGAGCCGCCGCCCTACTGCACGCGCAGCCTCGGCGTGGTGGATTGCTGGGCGGACCCGGACGCGCTGCCCAATCGTCCGCCGCAGGTGGCGGACGGGCCGGCGGGGCTGACCCCGGCGCAGGAGGCGAACCGCACGCGGGGTTGGCCGGGGTTGTAGGTCCTCGGGCTGTAATTCCTCGTCATTCCGCCGACGCGGGCGGCTATAATTGTCTATGCGTCCGAAGCAATGCCCTCACGCGAATGCTGCGATGCAGCAATTCCCATGTAGAAGGGGTATCGAATCATCTGGAAGGGTTGGCCCGCTATGAAGCTGTCACGTGAGTTGCTGGTTGAGGACAGAGCGTCGGTTGTC
>PKWQ01000071.1 GCA_003133265.1 Acetobacteraceae bacterium | reverse complement strand
GGCTGGCGACGGCGCGATGGGCGCAGGCGGCGGCGCGACGGCGGTGGCGCCATCGCCGTTCAGCACCGCGATCGGTGTGTTCACCGCCACGCCCTCGGTACCTTCCTCGACCAGAAGCTGCGACAGGGTGCCTTCGTCCACCGCCTCCACTTCCATCGTGGCCTTGTCNNGCCTTGTCGGTCTCGATCTCGGCGATCACGTCGCCGGGGCGCACCGTCTCGCCGACGCGCTTGAGCCAACGCGAGAGCTTGCCCTCGGTCATGGTCGGCGACAGCGCCGGCATCAGGATCTGTGTTGCCATTGCCTCAGCCCTCCCGCAGCACGTCGGTATAAAGTTCCGTCGGAGCCGGCTCCGGGCTGGTCTGCGCGAATTCCGCGGCTTCCTGGACGATCGCCTTCACCTCGTCGTCGATCGACTTGAAGGCGGCGGCGTCGATGCCCATGGTCTCCAACCGGCTGCGCGCGCCCTCGATGCAGTCGTGCTGCGAACGCATCGCCTGCACTTCCTCCCGCGTGCGGTATTTCGCCGGGTCGGACATCGAATGGCCGCGATAGCGGTAGGTCTTCATCTCCAGCAGATACGGCCCGTTGCCGGCGCGGCAATGCGCCACGGCCACGTCCGCCGCCGCCTTCACCGCCTCGACATCCATCCCGTCCACCGACTGGCTCGGAATGCCCCACGGCGCGCCGTTCTTGGATAGATCGCCCGAGGCCGAGGCACGCTCGACCGAGGTGCCCATGCCGTATCGGTTGTTCTCGATGATGAACACCACCGGCAGCTTCATCAGCGCGGCGATGTTGAAGCTCTCATAGACCTGGCCCTGGTTGGAGGCGCCCTCACCGAAATAGGTCAGCGACACGCGGTCATTGCCGCGATAGCGGTTGGAGAACGCCAGGCCGACCCCGATGCTGACCTGCGCGCCCACGATGCCGTGGCCGCCGAAGAAGTTCCGCTCGCGGGAGAACATGTGCATCGAGCCGCCCTTGCCGTGGGAATACCCGCCGGCGCGGCCCGTCAGTTCCGCCATCACGCCGCGCGGCTCCATGCCGGTGGCCAGCATGTGCCCATGGTCGCGGTAGGAGGTGATGACCTCGTCGCCCTCGCCGATCGCCGCCTGCATGCCGACGACGACGGCTTCCTGGCCGATATACAGATGGCAGAAGCCGCCGATCAGCCCCATGCCGTAGAGCTGTCCGGCCTTCTCCTCGAAACGGCGGATCAGCAGCATGTCGTGGTAGGCCCGGACCAGCTGATCCTTGTCCATCGCGCCGTCACCCTGGTTGTGCCCCAGTGACACCGGGCGCCGCGTTTTGCCGCGCTTACCCTTTTCCGCCGCCTGCGCCATCCCTGCCCCTCATTGCGATTATCGCATCCAACCGTACGCACACCTAGTCGCCGGCATCGCCGCGAGCAAGGTTTTCGCGCAGAAAATCGTTATTGTGCAATGCAATAGGGTATGTTAACCGAATTGTGGTTAACTGCTTGGAGATGCCGCCCGCAACGCGCACGGCCTGACAGCACATTGCGCCGCACAACCGGCTGGACGGTATTATATTTCGCCTGCCACGGTGATTTCGCAGCGAGATTACGGTGCGCCACCCGGGCTAGAACAGCCGATCCTTGGGGCCGTACGGCACGACGATGTCGGTGGGGTCGGTCAGATTGAGCATCGCCCGGGCGCGTTCATCCAGCGTATCGGGGTCGAGATGGTTGGCGCGCAGGCCGGCGACACGGCGTTCCCAGGCGTCGCGCTCGGCCTCCGCGCTGGCCAGTTCCGTCTTCGCCCGCGTCAGCAGGTCCTGCCGATCCGCGGCGGCGCGCAGCCCATGATCGCCCTGGGTGGCGTTCCAGCCGAAATAGCCGACGAGCGACAGGAACACGAGCGGCGCGATCATACTCCTCGCCTTGCGTCTCAGCTCTCGTCCCAGTGCCATTCTCCGCTCCGACCCTCCAAGACCGATTCTACACATAGATTGCCGCGTCGTGAACATCCTGCCCGGAAAATGACCGCATTTTGCCATTATGCGCGGCTTCACTGTTTCGTGCCGGCGATTCCATCCCCTTTACCACCGGCAGGAGGCAGACATGAAAGCCCTACCGATCGTCCTGGCCGCCCTCGGCGCCACCGTTCTGCTGGGCAGCATCACGCCCGCCCGCGCCGACGACGACCGCTGGCGCCGACACGAGTCACGTGAGCAGTCGTGGCGTCAACACGAGTGGCGTGAGCATGAGCGGCGCGAGCAGTACTACCAGCCGGGCTACGGCTATCAGCGGGGCTACGGCTATCAGCAGGGCTACGGCTACGGCTATGCTCCGCCGCCGCCGGTCTATTATGCTCCGCCGCCGCCGGTCTATTATGCCCCGCCGGTCATCGGCTTCGGCCTAACGATCCGCTAACGGCGGAGAATGGTTCGGCCGGCATAGCGCGCGGCCGAACCCAGTTCCGCCTCGATACGGATCAGCTGATTGTATTTCGCCGTGCGGTCGCTGCGCGACAGGCTGCCGGTCTTGATCTGGCCGCAGTTCGTCGCCACCGCCAGATCGGCGATGGTCGCGTCCTCGGTCTCGCCGGAGCGATGGCTCATCACCGCGCGATAGCCGGCACGGTGGGCGATCTCGACGGTTTCCAGCGTTTCGCTCAGCGTGCCGATCTGGTTGACCTTCACCAGGATGGCGTTGGCGACCCCGCCCTCGATGCCGCGCCGCAGCCGCTCGGGGTTGGTGACGAAGTTGTCGTCGCCGACGATCTGGATCTTGCCGCCCAGGGCACGCGTCAGCGCCTGCCAGCCCTCCCAGTCGTCCTCGGCGCAGCCGTCCTCGATCGAGACGATCGGATAGCGGCCGACCAGATCTTCCAGGTAGCGCACCATGCCTTCGGCATCGAGCGTCTTGCCCTCGCCGGCCAGCACGTATTTGCCGTCATGGAAGAACTCGCTCGACGCGGCGTCGAGCGCGAAAGTGATGTCCTCGCCCGGCCGGTAGCCGGCCTTCTCGCAGGCCTTGGCGATGAAGCCCAGCGCCTCGTCGGCGGATTTCAGGTTCGGGGCGAAGCCGCCCTCGTCGCCGACATTGGTGTTGTGGCCGGCATCGTGCAGGCCCTTCTTCAGGGCGGCGAACACCTCCGCGCCCATCCGCACCGCCTCGGCGATGGTGCCAGCGCCAACCGGCTGGATCATGAATTCCTGGATGTCGATCGGATTGTCGGCGTGCTTGCCGCCATTGACGATGTTCATCATCGGCACCGGCAGCGTGCGGGCATAGATGCCGCCGACATAGCGGTAGAGCGGCATGCCGAATTCGGCGGCGGCGGCCTTGGCGATGGCGAGCGAGACGCCCAGGATCGCATTGGCGCCCAGGCGGCCCTTGTTCGGCGTGCCGTCCAGGTCGATCAGGATGTCGTCGATCTTCACCTGCTCGGTCGGGTCGAGCCCGCCGATGGCATCGAATATCTCGCCCTCGACATTGGCGACGGCGGTCAGCACGCCCTTGCCGCCGTAGCGCGATGCGTCGCCGTCGCGCAGCTCCACCGCCTCATGCGCGCCGGTGGAGGCGCCTGAAGGCACCGCGGCGCGGCCGATGGCGCCGCTGTCGAGCACGACGTCGACCTCGATCGTGGGATTGCCACGGCTGTCGAGGATTTCGCGGGCAACGATATCGGCAATGGCGCTCATGTGGGTTCTCTCCCTGGTTCGCGGCGGTCGCTGGGTATCATCTTGCCGCCCAGCGGTCGAGGTTCGGCGTCAACCCGGCCGCTTGGCCAGATCGTCGAACGCCTTCAGCCGCTTGAGCAGCGCCGGCATGTCGGCGAGCGCGATCATGTTCGGCCCGTCGCTCGGCGCGCGGTCCGGGTCCGGGTGGGTCTCGATGAACAAGGCCGCCACACCCACCGCCAGCGCGGCGCGGGCAAGCACCGGGGCGAACTCGCGCTGGCCGCCGGAGGATGTCCCCTGCCCGCCCGGCTGCTGCACCGAATGGGTGGCGTCGAACACCACCGGGTAGCCGGTGCGCGCCATGATCGGCAGGCCACGAAAATCGGTCACCAGCGTGTTGTAGCCGAAGCTGGTGCCACGCTCGCACAGCAGCACGTTCTCGTTGCCGGTGGAGGCGATCTTGGCGGCGACGTTCACCATGTCCCACGGCGCGAGGAACTGGCCCTTCTTCACGTTGATCGCCCTGCCGGTGGCGCCCGCCGCCAGCAGCAGATCGGTCTGCCGGCACAGGAACGCCGGAATTTGCAGCACGTCCACCGCTTCCGCCGTCGGCGCGCATTGCTCGGGCAGATGCACATCCGTCAATGTCGGGATGCCCAGCTGTTCGCGCACCTCGGCCAGGATCGCCAGGCCCTGCGCCATGCCGATGCCCCGCGCGGCGGCGGCGCTGGTGCGGTTCGCCTTGTCGAAGCTCGACTTGTAGATCAGCGGAATGCCGGCGGCGGCGCAGATCTCCTTCAGCGCGGCGGCAACCTCCAGCGCGTGCGCGCGGCTCTCGATCTGGCATGGGCCGGAGATCAGCGCGAACGGCCGGTTATTGGCGATCTCTATCGCACCGACGCGGACGGTCTTTTGCTCGGACATGGGACGCTCCACGCGCGTGTCAGACCAGGCGCGACTGTCGGATCGCGGCCGCGATGAAGCCCTGGAACAGCGGATGCGGGTCAAAGGGCTTCGACTTCAGCTCCGGATGATACTGCACGCCGATAAACCACGGATGCGCTGGGATTTCGACGATCTCCGGCAGGATGCCGTCGGGCGACATGCCGGAGAAGCGCATTCCAGCCGCTTCAAGCGCCGGCTTGTGGTGGACGTTCACCTCGTAGCGATGCCGGTGCCGCTCGGCGATCTCGGTCGCACCGCCATACATCTCGCTCACCAGGCTGCCCTTGGCCAGCACCGCCGGATAGGCGCCGAGCCGCATGGTGCCGCCCAGGTTGCCGCCGGATTCGCGCCGCTCGATCTCGTTGCCGCGCGCCCATTCGGTCAGCAGGCCGACAACCGCCGTCTCGCACGGCCCGAACTCGGTCGAGGAGGCATCGGGCATCCCCGCCAGATGCCGCGCCGTCTCGATCACCGCCATCTGCATGCCAAAGCAGATGCCGAAGAATGGAATCTTGCGCTCGCGGGCGAAACGCACGGCTTCGATCTTGCCCTCGGTGCCGCGCTCGCCGAAGCCACCCGGGACCAGGATGCCGTTCACGCCCTCCAGCCGCGCCACCGCGTCCGGCTGCTCGAATATCTCGCTATCCACCCAATCGAGCCGCACCTTCACCCGGTTGGCGATGCCGCCATGGGTCAGCGCCTCGGCCAGCGACTTATAGCTGTCGAGCAGGTTGGTATATTTGCCCACCACCGCGATACGCACCTCGCCTTCCGGCTGGCGCACCGCGTCCACGATACGCTGCCAGCGGCCGAGATCGGGTTCGGTGTGGAACGGCAGACCGAAATGGCGCAGCACTTCACGGTCCATGCCCTCGGCGTGGTAGCTGATCGGCACCGCGTAGATCGTGTCCACGTCCAGCGCGGCGATCACCGCCTCCGCGCGGACATTGCAGAACAAAGCAATCTTGCGCCGCTCGTTTTCCGGAATTATCCGGTCGCAGCGGCACAGCAGCATCTGCGGCTGGATGCCGAGGCTGAGCAGCTCCTTGACCGAGTGCTGGGTCGGCTTGGTCTTCAGCTCACCGGCCGAGGGGATGTAGGGCACCAGCGTCAGATGCGCGAACATCGCCCGCTCGTGCCCCAGATCGTTACCCAACTGGCGGATGGCTTCCAGGAACGGCAGGCTTTCGATGTCGCCGACCGTGCCGCCGATCTCNNTGCGGGATCACCTGCACGGTGGCGCCGAGATAGTCCCCGCGCCGTTCCTTGGCGATCACCTCGGAATAGATGCGCCCGGTGGTGGCGTTGTCCGACTTGGTGGCGTGTACGCCGGTAAAGCGCTCATAATGGCCCAGATCGAGGTCGGTCTCCGCCCCGTCATCGGTGACGAACACCTCGCCATGCTGTAGCGGGCTCATCGTGCCCGGATCGACATTCAGGTAGGGGTCGAGCTTGCGCAGCCGCACGGAATAGCCGCGCACCTGCAACAGCGCCCCGAGCGCCGCAGAGGCGATGCCCTTACCGAGAGAGGAGACCACGCCGCCGGTGATGAACACATATCGCGTCATGGGCGACCGTTATACGCAGCCGACTCGGCGGACGGGAAGCCCATCCGTTGATGGTCACACATGCGTCTAAAACCGTTCTGCCGGTCGGTCTCAGTTCGTCGGCACGGAAGGACCGGCCGGCTTGGCCGGCGCCGCCGGTTCCGGCGTGGCAGGCGCGCTGCTGGTTGCCGGCGAGGCGTCCAGGATCGAGCGGCCGGCCCCCATCGTGCCGCGGTTCAGCAGCGCCAGGCTGAGCGAAAGCACCATGAACGCGGCAGCCAGGACGGCGGTGGCCCGGGTCAGCAGGTTGGCGGTGCCCCGCCCGCCCATGAAGGCGCCCATGCCCTGCGAGGAGCCGATACCGAGTCCACCGCCCTCACTGCGCTGGATCAGCACGACGCCGATCAGCGAGAGCGTGACGAACAGATGGACGATCAGCAGCACGGTGGTCATCTTGGGTCCTTACGCGGCATCGGGCTGGCCTTGCTATGGCGGGGCTATTAGCCCGTGAGACGTGGCGCTGGCAAATCAACGCTGGCCCGCGCGCCGACAGGCACGTTGACGAGCATATCTGGGCGCGCGATCAGATTTCTTCCACTCGCTCCACTCCCTGCACCATTTTCAGCGCCTGGGCCAGCCGTGGGGTGACGTTGAAGCCGCCGGGCAGAGCAATCTCCACGCTCTGCTCGGATTCGATGCGCGGGATCAGGATCACCCGCCCCTTGCCGCTGGCCTCGCGGCTGAGCAGCGCGCGGAGCGGCGCCACCGCGTCGGTCTGGCGCAGCCAGACCCGCATGCCGGCACCCGCGTCGGCGGCGGCCTTGTCCAGCGCCATCACGTCCTGCGCGGTGATGCGCAATGCCTCGCCCTCCAGCTTCAGATCGGCCGTCACCAGCACGCTGGAGCCGACCGTCAGGATGTCGCGCGACCGCGAGAGTACCTCGGAGAAGAACGTCACCTCGTAGGAACCGGAGGCATCGGACAACCTGATCCAGGCCATCCGCGAGCCGGTGCGCGTTATCCGTTCCTTCGCCGCGATCACCGAGCCGGCGAGTTTCACCCGCCCCGCGCCGGCCTTCGCCCGGGCCTCGATCTGGCTGCTGGGGATCGCCCCCAGCCGGCGCAGAGTCTGGCTGTAGACGTCCAGCGGATGCGCGGTCAGATGGAAGCCCACCGCCTCCGCCTCGAACCCCAGCCGTTCCATCGGCGGCCAGTCGGGAATGTCCGGCAGGCGCAGCGTCTCCGGCTTGTCGCCGCCGCCGAACAGGCCGATCTGGCCGCTCTGCTTTTCCACCGCGTCCGCCTGGGCACGGCGCAGGATGGTCTCGGCCCCGGCGAACACCCGCGCCCGGTTGTCGTCCAGCCTGTCGAAAGCGCCGGCGCGGGCCAGGTTCTCGATCTGCATCCGGTTGATCTGGCGCGGGTCCACTCTTGCCGCGAAATCGGCGATATCGGCGAAAGGCCTGTCGCCGCGCGCCGCCACCACCGCCTGCATCGCGGCGTGGCCGACCTTCTTCACCGCCGCCAGCGCATAGCGAATGGCAAGCGTGCCGTCCTCCTGCCGCTCGACGGTGAAATCCGGCCCCGATCGGTTGATATCGGGGGGCAAAATGCGGATGTGGGCGCGTTCGGTTTCCTGTTTGAAAGCAGCGATCTTGTCGGTGTTGCTGATCGCCAGGCTCATACAGGCGGCGATGAACACCTCCGGATGGTTCGCCTTCATCCAGGCGGTCTGGTAGGCCACCAGCGCGTAGGCGGCGGCGTGCGACTTGTTGAACCCGTAATCGGCGAACTTGGCCATCAGGTCGAAGACCTCGTTCGCCTTCTCCTCGTCGATGCCGCGCGCCGTCGCGCCATCGACGAAGGTCTTGCGCTGCGCGTCCATCTCGGCGCGGATCTTCTTGCCCATGGCACGGCGCAGCAGATCTGCACTTCCAAGGCTGTAGCCGCCCATCTTCTGGGCGATCTGCATCACCTGCTCCTGGTAGACCATGATGCCGTAGGTCTCTTCCAGGATGTCCTGCAATTCCGGGTGCGGCGGCTCCCACTTTTCGCCGTGCTTGCGCCGGTTGTAGTCGGGGATGTTGGCCATCGGGCCCGGGCGATACAGCGCCACGGCGGCGATCAGGTCCTCGAACCGGTCGGGGCGCATCTGGCGCAGCGTGTCGCGCATGCCCTGGCCTTCCATCTGGAACACCCCGCCGGCATCGCCCCGCGCCAGCATCTCGTAGGTCTTCGCGTCGTCCAGCGGCAGCCGGTCGAGGTCGACCCGCACGCCCAGCTCGTCCAGGAATTGCACCGCGCGTTGCAGGATGGTGAGCGTGGTCAGACCCAGGAAGTCGAACTTCACCAGCCCCGCCTGCTCGACATATTTCATCGAGTACTGAGTGACCAGGAAGTCGGACTTGGGGTCGCGGTAGAGCGGCACCAGCTCGATCAGCGGCCGGTCGCCGATCACCACGCCGGCGGCATGGGTGCTGGCGTGGCGATACAGCCCCTCGATCTGCAACGCGATCTCCAGCAGCCGCCGGATCGCCTCGTCCTCCTCGCGCATCTGTTGCAGGCGCGGCTCTCCGTCCACCGCCTGCTGCAAGGTCACGGGCTTGGCGGGGTTGTTGGGGATCAGCTCGGCGACCTTGTTCACCTGCCCGAACGGCAGGCCGAGCACGCGGCCGACATCGCGCACCGCCGCGCGGGCCTGGAGCTTGCCGAAGGTGATGATCTGCGCCACCCGGTCGCCGCCATATTCGCGGCGCACATAGTCGATTACCTCGTCGCGCCGGTCCTGGCAGAAATCGATGTCGAAGTCGGGCATCGACACGCGCTCGGGGTTCAGGAACCGCTCGAACAGCAGATTGAAGCGCAGCGGGTCGAGGTCGGTGATGGTCAGCGCCCAGGCGACGACCGAGCCAGCGCCGGAGCCACGGCCCGGACCGACGGGAATCCCCTGGCCCTTCGCCCACTGGATGAAGTCGGCGACGATCAGGAAATAGCCGGGAAATCCCATCTTCTCGATGACCGACAGCTCGTAATCCAGCCGCTCGCGGTAGCGCGCCCGATCCTCCGCGCTGGCGCCGATGGCGTCCATGCGCCGTTCCAGCCCCTCGATCGCCATGGCGGTGACCGTCTCCGCCTCCGTCGCTCCCGGGCGGACCTTCGAGCAGACCGGCAGCAGCGGCTTGCGGCTTTCCGCCATCACCGCGCAGCGTTTGGCGATCGCCAGCGTGTTGTCGCAGGCTTCCGGCAGGTCGGCGAACAGGGCACGCATGTCGGCGGCCGGCTTGAACCAGTGTTCCGGCGTGACCCGGCGGCGCTCCTTCTCCGACAGCAGCCGGCTCTCGGCGATGCAGAGCAACGCGTCGTGCGCCTCGTACATCGAGGGCGTGGCGAAGAAGCACTCGTTGGTGGCGACCAGCGGCACGCCGACAGCATCGGCCAGCATGATCAGGCCGGGCTCGATGGCCTGCTCGATATGCAGGCCGTGCCGGTGCAGCTCCATCGCCACCCGGTCCGGGAACGCCTCGACCAGCCGCGCCAGCAGCCGCTCCGCCTCCGGCTGCTGCCCCTCGGCCAGCAGGCGCGCAATCGCCCCGCCAGTGCCGCCGGTCAGCAGGATCAGTCCGGCGGAATGCTCGGCGATGGTGGCGAACGGCAGTTGCGGCTTCAGGCCCGGATCGGTGTCCAGGAATGTCCGCGACGACAGGCGCTGGAGATTGGCCAGCCCCGCCGCGTCCTGCGCCAGCAATACCAGCGGCTCCGGCGGCAGGCGGGGGTTGTCCTCGCGGGCAAGGGCGATCTGGCAGCCGATGATCGGCTGCACGCCCTTGGCGACACAGGCCTGGCTGAACTCCAGCGCGCCGAACAGGTTGGCGGTGTCGGTGATCGCCACCGCCGGCATCCGGGCATCGCGCGCGAGGGCGGCGATCTTGTCCGCCTTGATCGCGCCCTCGCTGAGCGAATAGGCGGAGTGGACGCGCAGATGGACGAAATCAGTATGGGCCATGGCGGGGAATGTAGGGGGTGGGACGAGTCAGGCCAACCGGATGTTGCGATGGGGGCCAAGACCGCTCACATTCCGACAACTGGTTGGAGACGGGTTGAGATGCCCACCGTCGGCGCCTTCGAGGCCAAGACCCTTCTTGCGACGCTGCTGGACCGCGTTGCCAAGGGCGAGCGCTTTACCATCACCCGGCATAGAACCCCCGTGGCCGAGCTTATCCCGATTGGTTCCCGGGATCAGACCCGCCGTCGCGAGGCGATCGAGCGGCTGAAGCGGTTCGCCAAGGGGCGGGTTCTCGGCATGGACTGGCATGAGCTACGAGAGGTGGGCCGGCGATGTTGACCGACGCGATCGTTCCCGATGTCTCCGCTGCTTATAGGCAACCCCGAGTTCCGAGCATGGTGCTCGACACGATGATGCGGGAGTTTTTATCAGCGGCTCGGGGCTCTGCCGAGCCAGACAGGCGTTCTAAGGTCGCGTTGATATTCGCATTAACGAAGATTCCATTAGACATGGAGGGCAGATGCAATCGCTAGGAAATATGGGCAGCAACGCGTGCGCGGGGATCGACAAAGACGACCGTGAGCGGTTGGGTCAGGCGGCCAAAGCCCTCGTGGATGCGCGCGGGCTTATCATGATGATCACAGACACGGTTGGTCACGTAATGAGCGGCGGTGTCGGCTCCGCCGCAGGCTTCATCCAAAAGAAATTTGGCTTTGATCTGACGACAAAGGCTGGGGAGATAGTTGAGGCCGTCCTGTGGCGTACCCAGTCCATGTCTATGATCGGGATGGACGCGGAAAGTGATAGCCAACCGCGGATCTGGTTCCACAAACTTGTGGCGGCCGCGAGCGGAGCTAGCGCGGGATTTTTCGGTGCCCCTGGTTTGATTTGGGACCTGCCCATTACCACAGCAACAATCATGCGCTCGGTCGCGGATATCGCCCGCTCTTTTCCCGGTGAGCAGCTTTCGTCGGACGACACGAAGCGCGCCTGCATCGAGGTTTTTGCGTTTGGTGGTCCCGAGACTGAAGATGACGATGCTGATGCGGGTTATTGGACCACACGGGCCGCCGTCAGCCATGTAACCATCGAAATGCTGATCAAGGTAGTGGCGTCTAGGTTCGGGGTTGTCCTGACTGAGAAGGTGCTGGCGCAAGTGGTTCCGGTCCTCGGGATGGTGGCGGGGGGTGGCCTGAACTACGTCTTCATCGACTACTACCAGCAAATGGCACGCGTTCATTTTACAGTCCGTGATGTCGAGCGCCGAACTACAGACCTTTCTGCCGTAAAAGCCTGTCTCAGCTATCACGTCCGTGAGGCGCGGCAACCGCGCAAGCTGCGACCCAAAGCAGACGCTGGATAGAACCGCTCCCCGAATTTATGAACGCTATTAAGCTGATACCCCGGAAGCAGTTAACTCTGGCGGACGAAGCGTGTCGAAGAGCAAACAACCTCCGCCGGGATCGAGGTTCAACCTCTCAGAGACACCGCCGAGCGACATCCTCGCCCGGCAGCCATGATGACTTAAGGCCATCAGCATTACCCCACCTCAACAATCCTGCCGTCCCGCAGCGTCACGATCCGGTCCATCCGCGCCGCCAGATCGGGGTTGTGCGTCGCGATCAGGGCGGCGAGGTTCTGGTGGCGCACGATCCCCAGCAGTTCGTCGAACACCACCCCGGCGGTCGCCACGTCCAGGTTGCCGGTCGGCTCGTCGGCCAGCAGCACCTTGGGCGCGTTGGCCAGCGCGCGGGCGATCGCCACGCGCTGCTGCTCGCCGCCCGAAAGCTTGCCGGGCAGATGATCCGCCCGCGCCTGCAACCCGAACGCCGCCAGCAACGCCCCTGCCCGCTCGCGCGCCGCCATGCGCGACGTACCGGCGATCATCTGCGGCAGGACGACGTTCTCCAGCGCGGTGAACTCGCCCAGCAGATGATGGAACTGATAGACGAAACCGATGGTGTCGCGCCGGATCGCGGTGCGCGCCGCGTCCGACAGCGCCCCGGCATTCCGCCCCTCCACGATCACCGAACCGCCGTCTGGCTGCTCCAGCAGCCCGGCCAGATGCAGCAGCGTCGACTTGCCGACGCCGGACGGCGCCATCAGCGCCACGATCTCTCCGGCGCGCAGCGTCAGATCGACGCCACGCAGCACCGGCAGGTCTCCGGCCTCGGTGCGGTAGGTGCGGCAAACGCCGCGCAGGACCAGCGGATCACTCACTGCGCAGCGCCTCCACCGGATCGGTGCGCGCGGCGCGCCAACTCGGGTACAGCGTCGCCAGCAGCGACAGCGCGAGGCCCAGCACCACCACGCGGCTCACGTCGGTCCAGTCTACCTTGTCGGGCAGCGTGGTCAGCATGAACACCGAGGAGTCGAACACCCGCCCGCCGGTGATGTCCTCGATCCAGTGCTGGATGGCGACGATGTTGCGGCAGAACACGACGCCGATGGCGGTGCCGATCAACGTCCCGGCGACGCCGACGAAGGCACCGCACATCAGGAAGATGCGCAGGATCGCCCCACTGCTGGCGCCCAGGGTGCGCAGCACCGCGATGTCGCGCCGTTTGTCCTTCACCAGCATGATCAGCGAAGAAATCACGTTGAACGCGGCCACCAGGATGATCAGGCCGAGCACGATGAACATCGTGTCCTTCTGCACCTGCAACACGCCGATGATCTGGTCGTTGGCGTGCTGCCAGTCGCGCAGATAAACCTCCCGCCCCGCGAACAGCGGCCGCAATTCGGGCAGCAGCGCCTGGACCTGCTCCGGGTCGACCACCCGGATCTCGATCCCGGTCACGGCGTTCGGCTTCTGGAAGAACACCTGCGCGGCAGGCAGCGGCAGGAACACCACGCCGTCGTTGTAGCTGCTCATGCCGGCGTCGTAGATCGCCACCACCCGATAGGCCCGCACGCGCGGCACGGTGCCGAAGGCGGTCGCCACGCCCTGTGGCGAGACCAGCGTCACCAGGCCGCCGACCCGCAGCCGGAAGCTGTTGGCCAGCCCGACACCGACCGCGATGGCGTCGTCGCCGCGGAAATCCGCCAAGCTGCCGCCGAGGATATGGTCGCTGACCGCGTGCAGCGCGCGCAGATCCTCGACCGTCATGCCGCGCACCAGACCGCCGCGCCCGCCGCCCTGCGGGCCGGTCAGCAGCACCTGTCCGTCCAGCACCGGCGTGGCGGAAATGATGCCGGGGATACCGCCGACCCGCTGCGTAAGCCCCTGGTAATCGTCGATCCGCCCGCCGGCATAGGCCTCGATGGTGATGTGCCCGTTCAGCCCGAGCAGCCGCGACACCAGTTCGGTCTGGAACCCGCTCATCACGCTGGCGACGACGATCAGCGTCGCCACGCCGAGCGCGATGCCGACCAGCGAGAAGATAGCGATGATCGAGACGAAGCGCTCGCCTTTCCGCGCCCGCAGATAGCGGCCGGCAACCGCGCGCTCGAAGGGGCCGAACATGCTAGCCGATACGCGCCAGGGCGGCGTCCAGCGAGACCTCGGCGCGTTCCCCGGTGGCGCGGCGCTTCAGTTCCACCACGCCGTTCGCCGCCCCGCGCGGGCCGACGATGATCTGCCAGGGCAGGCCCACCAGATCGGCATCGGCGAACTTCACGCCGGCGCGGTCGGGACGGTCGTCATAGAGCGCATTGCCGCGAAGCTTGGCGTAGATGTCCTCGCAGATCCCGTCGCACGCCGCGTCGCCGGACTTCAGGTTCAGGATCGCCGCCTTGAACGGGGCGATCGCGTCCGGCCAGACGATGCCGGCCTCGTCGTGCCCGGCCTCGATCACCGCACCGACCAGACGGGAGACGCCGATGCCGTAGCTGCCCATTTCCGGAATGAGCTGCTTGCCGTCCTGCCCGGCCACCGTCATGCCCATGGCCTTGGAGTATTTCGTGCCGAAATGGAAGATATGGCCGACCTCGATGCCGCGGCCCTCGCGGCGGCGCGCCGGGTCGATTTTGTCCCAGGCGGCGGTATCGTGCTTCTCCTCGGTCGCGGCGTAGTTGGTGGTCATCAGGTCGTAGAAGCGCTGCAAATCTTTCGGCGTGCCGTGATCGAAGCCGCCGGCGAGGTAATCTATCCCCTCGAAAGCACCATCATAATAAACCTGGCTCTCACCCGTGTGGGCCAACACGATGAATTCATGGGAAAGATCGCCGCCGATCGGGCCGGTGTCGGCCACCATCGGGATCGCCTTCAGGCCCATGCGCTGGAACGTCCGCATATAGGCCAGCATCATTTTGCGATAGCTGACCACCGCGCCGGCATAGTCCAGATCGAAGGAATAGGCGTCCTTCATCAGGAACTCCCGCCCGCGCATCACGCCGAAGCGCGGACGCACCTCGTCGCGGAACTTCCACTGGATATGATACAGAGTTTGCGGCAATTCCCGGTAGGATTTCACCGACTGGCGCAGCAGATCGGTGATCATCTCCTCGTTGGT
>PKWQ01000102.1 GCA_003133265.1 Acetobacteraceae bacterium | reverse complement strand
CTCTGGGCAAAGGCTTGCAGCGGCAGCAGGCAGACGCTCGCGGCGAGCGCGGCCTTGTAAGAAAGCATGCGTGTCATGACCTCGTGCTCCGCGGGTGCCTAGCGTGTGAAGAAGGTGCCGTTCGGGCTGTTCGAGCCGTGAATCTGCGAGTGGCAGTTCAGGCAACCACGAGCCAGCAGACGAACGTTGGCGGCGATCTGACCGGCCGCGGTCGAACCAGACAGGGGAGTTGACTGGTGGCCGCTGTTCGCGTGGCATTCCTGGCACAGGTAAGGCGAACGCTCGATCAGCAGACNNGATCAGCAGACGGGCCTGTGTTGAACCGTGCGGCGTGTGGCAGTTCAGGCAGTTCTCACGCACCGGTTCGTGCTCCCACAGCAACGGACCGCGCTTCTCAGCATGGCAGTTGTAGCAGGTCTCGTTGATGGTGAGTTCCTTCAGCAGCTTCGGCCCGGGCGAACCGTGCGGGTTGTGGCAGTCGCTGCACACCACCAGGCCCTCGCGGATCGGGTGATGCGAGAACTTGAAGCTGTCGGACCGCTGTTCGGCGTGACAGGTGAAGCACTTCGCCGGCTGGGTGGTCTTCACCAGCACCGGGTCCTTCGTTGCGTGGAGAGTGTGGCAGTCGTTGCACGCGATATCGTTGTTCTGGTGCTGGCTGCCCTGCCAGTTCATCCGCAGGCCGGCCTGGTGACAGGTCAGGCACTGCGCGTTGCGCTCGGCAACCGGCGAGATGGCGGGGCCCTTGAACACCACGCCAGGCGCGTTGGACCGGCTGGAGACATGCGCGGCACTGGCGCCGTGGCAGGATTCGCAGCCTTCTTGGCCGAACGGTGAGTGCCGATCGCCCTTCACCGCGTGCGGTGTCTGCAATATCGGGATGACCTTGGCGTCGGTGCTGTGACACTTCAGGCAGGTCTCCGCTCCTCCTCCGGCAGGTGCTGCCGGCTGCGTAGCCGCGACCGGGGCCTGAGCCTGGGCCGCGGCCGGCAGCATGCCGCCCAGCGATAGGAAGCCGGAGAGGAGCGCCACGTTTATGATGGTGCGCATGTCTCGTTACCGTCCCTCTTACGAAATGTGTGGCGTGCTCGCTGTGACAGGCTCGCTATTGCTTGACCGCGACGAGATCGGCGTTGCCGCTGTTCAGCACCAGCGAACGCCCGTACGAAACATAGTGGAAACGACGCGCGGTATGGCCGGAGTGGATGGCGAAGGCGATGTGATAGGTGGTCCCCGCCGCGATGGCGCTGAACGGCGCCGCCGCGTTCAACGGGCGGCTCAGCGTCACCGACCATACGCCGCCGGACTGCGTCGCCTCGGCGGTCACGATGGCCTGGCTGGCAACCGCGCGCTTGTCGAACACGATCTGGGTCGTTGCCTTGGCCGGCTGGCCAGGATTGAGCAGCGCCTGCCAGTATTCGAGCTGGTAGCCGTCCGCCTTCTGCTTGGCGAGCACGTCCGGCGCGGCCAGGGTATCGCCGGCGCCCTGGCGCGTCAGCTTGGCGTGGGTTTTCGACAGATACATCGTGCGCGTCGCGCCGCCGGCGCTCGGCATTCCCGTCAGGTCGTCATGGCACGCCGCCCAGCAGCCGCCGCGACCGGCCTCCGGCACCTTGCCGTCTTCGAACATGACGGTGACCTTGGTGGCGTTGGCCGGATCCTGTTTCGCGTCGGGCTGCGTGCCCTCGTTGAAGTCCAGATGCACATAGAGATTGGTGCCGTCATTGGCGACCTTCACCGTCGCAGCGACGGAACCCGGCTTGCCCGGGATCGGCGTCGGCTCGATCGACGGCCTCTCGCCGGTCTTGAACACCCGCGGCTTGCCGGTGACGATCTGCGGCCCCATATCCTTCTCTTCGCCGATATGGCAGGTGGCGCAGTCCTTGCCTTTCTTGAAATCATCCGCACCGGACATGTCGGCGTTGGTCAGCGCCCATTCCCACGAGGACTGGCCGGGGTAGAACAACACCACTTCCTTGCCGGGCACACTCGACCAGTTGATGCCGGCGGCATGTGCCGGCGCGGCGCCCAGCAGAGCGCCCAGTCCGGCAACGACAGTGAAAATCTTGACCGCGCTTTTCATCGGCATGTCCTCATCCCCTTCCGCCAGCTTCGGCGCGTAGGTCGCGCCGGCCCTTTTCCTTGTGATACCCACCGGCCGGCGCCGATGGCGCCAGCCGAATCTCCGACAAACAACGTCTGTCGCTCGAGCTAATCAAACCCCTGGATCTCCTCGCCCACCGGCAGCTTGTGCGCGATCCCCTTGTGGCAATCGATGCAGCTCTTCTCTCCGGTCAGTAGCTGCGACTGGTGGGCGCTGGCCGCCTGCGGTGTCTGCAGGCGCAGGTTCATGGATTCCGGCTTGTGGCAGTTGCGGCATTCCGCCGACTTGTTCGCCGACATGCGGTCCCATTCGTGCTGCGCCAGCGTCGGGCGCAGGGCCAGGAATTTCTCGCGCGTGTCGACGATGCCGAACACCTTGCCCCAGATCTCCTTGGAGGCGGCCATCTTGCGCGCGATCTTCAGCGTCCAGGGATGCGGCACATGGCAATCCGGGCAAGTGGCGCGCACACCGCTTGGATTGGTCCAATGGATCGTGCCCTGCAATTCCTGGTAGACGTTGTCGCGCATCTCGTGGCAGCTGACGCAGAACTGTTCGGTGTTGGCGACCTCGAGCACGGTGTTGAAGCCGCCCCAGAACAGCAACCCGGCGACGAACCCGCCGAGCGTGAGGAAGGCCAGGCTGAAATGCACCGACGGCCGGAACATCGTTTGAAACCAGACATTGCCGGTCAGCCATGACCAGAGGCCGCGGCGGCGGGAGGGAGGGAGGGACATGCGCCGCGTCCCTCACTGTGGCCCTGGTGGGCCGGCGAGCATGAAATAGCTCCAGAACGCAAACCCGTAGGCACCCACGAAAGCCACCGCGATGAACGGCCAGACCAGGAACGCGAGGGCGACGAACGCCCTCATTTCCCGCCATTTGTTGGGTGCTGCTGCAGCCACTTGCATCATATCCATCCCGCTTGAAGTGTAAGTTGACTCGACGTCCGCCGGGTCAGCTCGAAGCCTGTAACAAGGGGATGATCACCTTGATGGCGGTCGCGCTGTAGGCCCAGCTTTCTATAATTTAATGATACCAGATCGTGCCAGGGTATTGAAATGCCCAGAAATGCCACCAAACGCGCCAGCGGTCCGGCCCATGATCGTCACCCAGGCTCAGTCGGCGGCCGCCAGAACGGCGCCAGGACTGTCCGCCCGCACCAGTGCGGCGAACTCCGCGACCCGCGACTCGAGCTGCCGCTCCGACAGCGAGCCGAACCCGAGCATGACCGCCCGTCCGCCGGGCATCCGGTTGCGCGTATTGGCCGGCAGCGCCGCCGCCTCCAGGCCACAGCGCCGGGCCAGCGCCGCCAGATAGCTGGGCGAGCCGGTCTCCGGCGGCGGAAACCAAGCCAGATGCAGGCCGGCATGCTCGCCCCAGATCGACGCCGGCTCGCCGAAATGCCGCCGCAGCGCGGCCAGCAACACGTCGCGACGCCTGGCGTAGGTCTTGCCCAGCCGGTGCAGATGGCGCGCGTAGCCGCCGCTGCCCAGCAGTTCGGCCAGCGCCGTCTCCTCCAAACCG